>CAZYXM010000009.1:0-12708 GCA_964651205.1 Candidatus Woesearchaeota archaeon | reverse complement strand
GAAATTACAAAAGCAGAATATTCTGGTAAATATTATCGGGAAGCTTTGAAAGCAAAGCAATATATTAAAGAACAATTTGATAAACTTTTCAAAGATATTGATTTAATTGTCTTGCCAACTGTTCCGAAAACAGCCCACAAAATTGGAGAGAATACTTCTGTGAAAGAAATGTATTCTTATGATGTCTTCACAACATCTATGAGCATTGCAGGTCTGCCTGCTATTTCCTTACCTTTGATGAAAATTGATAGCAAACCGATAGGTTTACAAGTTGTTGCTCCGAGATTTTCTGAAGCTTTGATTTTTGATTTTTGTTTGAGAGTTTAAAGTTTTGTTACTTCTTTAAAGAAACAACATTAGAAAGATTTATAAATGTATATTTTATGTATAAACTATAGGGTCAGAGGTGATCGCTGACTCAGAGCGAATTCTGAGAAAATTAAGATGGAACAAACACCTCAAAATTTAGAAGAAATAACAGGAGAAATATCGGAAGAACTAATAGAAGAAAATATAGGCCCTAGTAGAACTGGAAAACTTTTTAAGTCTATAAGGAAAAAAGCTGGAAATGTTATGAACCCCAAAATAGGGATTCCGGTTGGTCTATGTATGGCCGGAATAGCTGCATATTCACATAAGAAGTATGGATTGGGAACAATGGCTGCAGTTGGAGCAAAGCATTTTGTTACTAGCTCTATCATGGGTAGTGTCGCTGGAAGATTATGTCAATATGGTGCAAGAGTAAAAAATCCCTTGGTAGCTTATACTTTGGGAGAATTATATCCAATGGTCTTTGCTAATACAGTTATGTTAAGTGTTCATTTTTCAACAGGCACCCCAGAGCCCTTAAAAGCAATAACTGGTCCAGCTCTAGCCGCCCTAACAATAATTAATCCCCTTACAATCCATCTAACAAGAAGGGGGATTCTCAAATGAATAACGAAAATAAAAGATTCATAATAACAAAGAAAATCGCGAAACATGGCAATCAGTCAATCATAGTTGTCCCAAGGATACTGGAATCTCAACTCAAGCCAGGCACAATTGTTCAACTAAATATAAATATTTTAGAGGGTCTTGGAGGGGGTTGAAAGATAAAATGGTAGTTGAAATTTTAGATTTAGAAGAAAAATTAGAGAAGGATATCGAAGAAATAGATGGATTGATGCAAAACGATACCTTTGAACCCACTGGAGAAGTTGTTGGATATGGTTGTTGGGGAGTTGTTGATAAATATCTTGATCCCTCTGGACAACCTTGGGCGATTAAAAGATTTAGAACAGATTCAATTTCTGAACAACAGATGAAAGAGAGAAATTTAACTCCAGAAAAAGTAATGAGGAAAGAAGCAATTTCCTTATCTGCTGCAAACCACCATATTGTTCCACGACTTATTGAAAGGGATAAAAGAGGCAGATTATTTGTAGGTATGCCTGTTTACAAAGAAACCCTAGAAGATAAATTAAAAAGAAGAAACCAAGATACTGAACAAACTCTGCAATGGATGAAAGACATTGCAGAAGCAATTCATTATGTAAATGTTGTAGAAAGAAGGGCCCATGGAGATTTAAAACCAAGTAATATTTTTCTTGATAAACATGGGAGGGTGTTTGTTTCAGACTTGGGATCATCTACTTGCATTTCTATAGGAAGTTCAGATCCAAGAGACAATATCGGAGATGAAAATTACCGGGCGCCCGAGTGTTACAATCAAAATAGCCACCCTCAAGAATCTTCAGATGTTTGGTCTGAAGGTGCCCTATTTTATGAATTTTTAACAGGTGAAAAAATAAAACGGAATTTAGAAAACCTTCATGGATTAGATTTAACTAAAGCTAATAAATCATTAAAAAGAAAATTAAGAAAAGTTCCAATGAAGTATAGAAAATTATTAAGGGGATGTTTAGATGCTAGAACATGGGAAAGATTTAATTCAACGAAAGTTAAAAGTGAACTTCAAAGAATAACCGAAGAAGGAAATACATGGAAACAAGTAAAAACACATGTAAAAAAATGGACACTGCCTTTAGCTATTCCTGCAGCTTTAATCGCAATAACCAATGAGAATATTAGTACCTATGAACCTCAAGATCTTAGCATGCCTGTTGGAATAGAAAATAGGGTTAGAGGAATGCTTTATCCTCCAGGAGGAGAATACGAGAGTATTGAATTTGAATCTGAATCTCTTCCTTTAGGAGAATTAAATCGAGATAACAATGTTTTTTCAAGTGTGGGAAATGAAAGAGCTGCTAAATTATCAACAGACAACAGAGTTGTAGCATATTTAGTAAAAGCATGTGATCAAACTCAAAAAGATAGAGGTCTAATAAAAACTAGAGATCCAGTAACTGATTTTCAAAAAGAAATCTATTTTAGATTTAAGGATCCAAAATATCTAAAATATAAAGAATCTCTTGTTGGTAGGCCGAGAGTAGCATGGGCAAATGCAATTGAATATGCTTTAACAAAGAGTAAAACTCCTGACGGAAAAGTGGATTTAGAAGATACTCTGGCAATTTCAAGACTAGGCGATGAAAAAGTAGGTTTTGCAAAAAGAATTTCTGGAAGTTCTGATTGGAGATATTATCGCCCAGCAAAGTACTCTAATGGAAAGTATGTGATACCTGAAAGAGAACAAGAATTTATTAATCATTGGCTATCATATATCCACACGGATTACTAAGAATTTTTATTTAGTATTTCTGTTAAAATCGGGCTAGATCCAATTTGAATTAATCTAAACAATTCTCGGATGTATGACGCAACCACGGCTTGTTTTGTTTTTGACTTTTCAATCAACTCAAGACATTTACCAAACTGATATTTTGTTTTTTTCTTGTTTATTTGATGTATAAAATTTAAATCTTTTTTTAGATAAGACTTTTCTAATAATGAAAAATAATCTTGAGATTCCTTAAGTAAGTTAATTAATTTGGTATCTTTTGTTAGTTTATTCTCAAGGAGATATTTACCCAGATAATAATAGGTATGTTGTATATGTGTTAAAAAAGTTAAAAATTCCCATTCTAAAATAGGGTCTTGATTTATCTTGCCTTCTGTAATTATTTTTCTGCAGAACAAGACAAATTTATCGCATGAATCTTTTGTTTGTTCTAGCTCATTTAATGAGGGATTGTTTAATACTATCTCTGGCATTTCATTAATCAATAAAAATATCTTAGAGATCATAACCGAATATTTACTTTTATCTGGCTGCGAGATATTTTCAATCACTATTTTATTTTGATTTCTCTCTGTTATCTCAAATCCTAAAAGAACATTTGGAACTATCTTGCTAATCTCTTTTTTTGATTCTGCAAGGTTTCCTTTTAAAATAATTTTGTTATAACCTTTTCTATAAGAGTGAGTTAATAAAACCCTTAAATCATTGATATTTTCATTATTTAAATTAATTTCTATTGTTTTTTGTTCTTTTCTTTTTTCTTCAATACTAATAACCAACTCTTTTTTCTGCTCTTCTAGTTCAACTTCATCGCCCTTGCCAAGCTTGTTTTCCTTTATCCACTTGCTTGGCAAACTAATCATCATTGTTGCTGAACCTTGTTTTACTAGTTTACGCCTCATGTGTTTTCCATGTATAGGGGATTTATAAACTTTTCTAAAATATATATAGATTTATACTAATATATCTAGTTTAATAAAAAAGTTTAAGTAGGTATTTTTATGTGTTAATTATGTGTTAACTAGATAGTCATAACAAATAAAGAACATAAAATGGTAAATAAAACAAGAAAAATAACAGGTTGGAAGAAAGTGGCTTTAGTTGGAGCAACACTTCTAGGCTCTTTAACAGGGTTAACAAGAGCTCAAGAAGCAAATCTTGAAACAATCAGATTTAGAGCAGAAAATGATTACAAAGAACAAAAAGCTGAAGAAACTACAAATAACACAAAACTTACTCTTGCGTCAACTAAAAACTGTAATGAAAACCTTAGAGTTTATCAGTATTTAGGTGAAGGAGAAGACTCTACTTCCATAGCTTTTCAAAATAAGGGTGCAGATATTTTTGCTTCAACAAAATCAGATGGTGTAGGAGCACAAATTCCATACAGTTTAGGAAATGGAAATTCTTTAACTGCGAACTTAGAATCTTCAGATACAGACCACCGCCTTGGTTTAGGCTTAGAAAATAAGACAGGCAATATCACAACAGGAGTAGCTTTTGATTCTAATAAAGATACAGACCAAATGAATCTTAGAGCAGTTCTTGACAGAGAGTCTAATCAATTTGGTGTTGGTTATGCTCATCAAAATAATTCTGGAGAAAGTGATCTAGATAGTGTAAGTGCATTTTGGTGCCACTACGGTCCTAAAGAAGATTGGGGTACAAGAACATGGGCAATGCATACAAGAAAAGATAATTCAGATACAACAGAATGGAGTAGCATTTGGTCACAGAATCCAACATTTAGCCAGTTTAGTTCTCCATGGATAGCTGGAAGAGCAATAGGAGAGATGTATGGCAGAAATGTTGTAGAAGATGCTCTTTGTCCAGAAAGAGTTCCATTACCTGAGCGTTCTAAAGGAGGATTAGTTGGGGAATTTAAAGGAACTTACACTAATCAGGAAGGAACAGACTTCGCAGTTATAAGAGCAGATTTGGGATATAAGTTTGTTCCTATGAAAGACATAGATATTTCTTTTACAACAGGTTATCAATCCGCTTTAAATGACAGCCAAGGTACAGATCAAGTTAATGCAACATCTCTGGTGAGATATAATGGGTGGTCTGCAGAAGTGGGAGCAACTAGAGATTTAGACCTTGATCAGAATTCTGTTTATACAAGTGTACAATACTCCTGTCCTTTATCCAGCCTAAGAAGAAGATAAAGATTAAGATAACCTCCAGAAAATATTATTTCAAAATTATAGAAACGGCATTCTCAAAAACTTTGATTTTTTGCCTTCGGCATCGTTGCACTAAAAATCAATCCTAACAGAGAATAGAACCGGATTCCCAACCCCCAATAGCCTCCCGCAAACAATCAGCAGCGAGGTTAGAGCAATGCATTTTTATTGGGGGGAGACCTTTCAAAGCTTTTGCAATATCTTTGTTTGAGATTTTTTTTGCTTGCTTTATTGTTTTTCCTTTTGCTAATTCTGTTATCATGCTAGAGGTCGCGATTGCAGCTGCACAACCCATTGTTTGAAACTTTATGTCCTTGATTATTGAATTTTGCCTGTCTTTTTTATCTTCTTTAATTTTTAGATAAACTTTCATAACATCTCCGCAAATTGGATTTCCGAGGATTCCTACTGCATCTGGATTCCTTATTTCTCCCCTGTTTTTTGGGTTTGTAAAATGGTTTATTACTTCTTTTGAATAATGCGTCTGTTTCATTTCTCCCCCACCCCATTTAACTCATCTAAGAGTTCCCCCACATCAATTCCATGCATGCAACACCCTTGCTCAATTGTTTCAATCATTGCCATCGGGCAGCCACCACAAAAAAGCCCACGCTCTGCTAGCTTTTTTGCTAATTCTGGTTTCTTCTCAAGCAGTTCTCCAAATGTTGTTTTCTTAGTGATCTTCATGGTTTCTAATCTTCAAAATATTCTTCTTCAGCATCTTCAAGAGTCATGCCTTCTGTTTCTTTAAGCTCTTCATCACATTCTGCTTCGTTTAACATGTCACAGTTATGCTTTTCATATGCCTTTTTCATGGTTATCTCCCCCTATTTATTTTTCTGAAATTTAAATGGGCTTATTTCCTGGAGTTTGCTAACAGAATCTTGGATCTTGTCTATTATATATTTTTCTTCTGCAAATGTTACTTTGTCTAATGTGATTCTTATGCTTCCATTGATATACATATGGTCTAGATTAATTGCCTTGAGAACATGGCTTTGTGCAAGTTTATGTGAGCTACAAGCAGAACCTGTAGAGACACATATTTTTTCTTTGTCAAGCAACATCATTAAACTTTCTCCTTCTACCCCATAAAAAGAAACATTTATGTTATTGTAGATTCTTTTTTCTTTAGAACCGTTTATTCTCGCAGACGGAATTTTTTCTAATTCTTTTATGATTCTATCGCGGGATCTTTTTATTTCTTCTTTATTTCTTTTTATATCCAAAGCTTCTGCCAACCCTATGATTCCAGGAAGATTTTCTGTTCCACTTCTTAAATTGTTTTCTTGTCCTCCCCCATCGATAATTGGACAAATTTCAACTTCTTTTTTAACATATAAGAAACCAATCCCGCGAGGAGCATTGATTTTGTGTCCTGAAACAGATATTAAATCCAATCCAACTTTTTTAACATCTATTGGAATTTTTGCAAAAGACTGGACACAATCAGAATGAAAATAAACTTTTTTGGTTTGGCAGATTCCTGCGATTTTTTCTATTGGTTGGATTGTGCCTATTTCATTATTAACATGCATCACAGAAACAACAAGAGTGTCTTGTTTAATCTTAGATTCTAATTCTTTTAGATTTATGATCCCATCAGAGTCTACTGAGATATAGTCCACATTATAACCTTGTTTTTCTAAAGTTTTGCAAGTTTCTATAATTGCTGGATGTTCAATCTGGGAGGTAATTATGTGTTTTTTTCCTGGATTTGCAATTGCAAGACCCTTTAATGCCAAATTATTTGATTCAGTTCCTCCTGATGTAAAGTAAATTTCTTCTGGTAAAGCATTGATGAATTTTGCTATCTTTTCTCGCGATTCCTCAAGAAGTTTTTTTGATTTCATACCTTTAGAATGTTTTGAACTTGGATTTCCATAAGTTTCAATAGAAACTTTGTTCACAAGCTCTGCTACATTTATGTCCACAGATGTTGTGGCTGCATTGTCAAGATAAATCATCTGTTTCATTTTAGTATTTTGGATCACAATTACAATATTTTAATACATCTTTATTATAATGTTTACAGACATCACATGAACATCTTTTTTGTCGCATTATTGCCAAGAGTCGTTCCATTTCTTTTATTGCAGTGTGAGGATTTTGAATCATAACTTCTGCAGATTTTTTGACTTCAACAATAATCTCTTTTGAAAGTTTTATTTTGTTTGCTCTCTTATTTGAGAGATATTGAGAAATAGCGGCCTTACTTATTCCTAGTATGTTCCCGGCTTTCTCATAACTAAGTTTGTATTTTGAAATGAATTCTTTTGCAAGTTCTTTTCTTAGCCGTGGTATTATGTACCAGACTTCTATTTCTTGTGGTAACTTATACATTTTCTATCTCTCCTGTACACTATAGTGAACAGAAGTTTATAAATATTTCTAATCCCTTAATAGAGACACCAGACTCAGATTTCTTCAATAGAAATGGCCTCAACAGGGCAAGAATTTTGAGCTTCTTTTTCACAAGTTAATTTCTCTGTTTTAAATTTCTTTGGCCGCGCCTTACCATCTTTTAATTCAAATTCTGGACACAAAGCTTCACAAGTTCCGCAACCGATACATTTTCCTTGGTCTACTTTCATTTTATAGGTCATTATTAAAAATAGATCTTAGTATTTATAAATTTACAGGTCGCATTCACTTAGCTTTGCTAAAACCTCTAGGGAAACAGAACCGTAGACTACCTGCCCATTTATTATCCAGGTAGGGTAAACAACAAGGCCCGCACATTTTTCAACTTGGTTTGGGTCTCCGCAGTTTACATAATTCAATTCCGCGAATGAAGCACCGAACATAGATTTTTGCGCTTTGCAATTTTGGCTTGAGTCAAAACAAAAGAGCCTTACATTTTTTTCAGCAAGGCACTTAGAAAAATAAGTTATTTGTCTTTCTGTGTATTGCTTGTCGTAAACACTTTTACCTGTTAGTTTTGTTTCGCTGATACTTAAAAATATAAGGAGAATTATTACCATTAACAATGCAGTTACCATTGTGACTAAAAGATTTATCTTCTTTGCCTCTTCCATATTTTTTATAGGGATGCCTTGTTTTTAAGTTTGTCTGTGTTTTAGTATATATTGTTAAAATCAAGCAAAAAGAAAGGCAAGGTTTACCTTATTAGGGGGTTAGTCTATCTCTATCTCTTGGGAACATGGTAGCTTCCTTAACATTGTCTAATCCACATATAATCTGTGTAAGTCTCTCCAGACCAATTGACCAACCAGAATGCGGCGGGGCCCCATATCTAAATGAGTCAACATAATCTTTAAAGTCTGCTGGTTTCAAGGCCTTTGCTTTTAATCTTGCATTTAATAAATCAGGCAGATGAATTCTTTGGCCGCCTGAACAGATTTCCATTGTACCATAAAGCGCATCAAATCCCTCACTATATTTTGCATCTTCTTTTTCATCTTTTGTCATAATATAAAATGGCTTATGGTCTGCAGGCCAAGAATGTGTAAAAACAATATCCCCCCCATACATTGCACATAATTTTTTCTCTTGCTCTGGTGTGAAGTCGTCTCCAAACTTGCCCCCAACCTTTTTTATTGCCTCTTCATATGAAAGATAAGCAGCCTTTGGAACTTTTAGACTTTCTCTACCAAGAACTTTTAATTCAGCAGAACAAGTCTCTATAACTTTTTTTATAATGTACTTTACAACTTCTTCCATTTCTTTCATAATCTGCATCTGATTTGTAAAAGCCATCTCAATATCCATCTGTCTTATTTCATTAATGTGCCTTGTTGTATTATGTTTTTCTGCTCTCCATACTGGTGTAATCATCACTGTTTTTCCCATCGAACAAGCAAGCATCTGTTTATACAACTGGGGGGATTGCGCGAGGTATGCTTTTTTCTCAAAATACTTAACTGAAAACAAATCTGTTCCACCTTCAGAAGCTGCTCCAATTATACAGGGGGGTTGCATTTCTATAAAATCTTTCTTAAAAAAATGTTCCCTGAAAGAGTTTGCAATAACAGTTTGTATCTTGAAAATAGCTTGCGTCTTTTCTCTATGCATATCTAAGAATCGGTAGTCTAATCTTTTTGGTAATTCTGTTTTAGAATAATCCGAGACATCAATTGGGAGGGGATCTTCTGCTTTTGCAATAATTTTAATTTTCTCAGGAAGAATTTCTTTCCCACCAGGTGATTGCTTTGAATCCTTTATAATTCCAGTGACTTCAACAACCGATTCTCTTGAGATTTTATCCATTAAATCAAACGTTTTCGCATCTGTTTTTTTATCAACCCCTGTTACCTGGATTCTTGCTGTAATATCTCGTAAAATTAAAAAACGAATTTTTTTCAAATCTCTTATTTCATAGGCCCACCCCTTTAGCAAAACCTTCGCCCCATCTTTCTTTTCAAAAACATCTTTGATATACGTTCTTTCCATTTTGTTATTTATCCCAGAACCTTTTTAAGTTCTTCCATAACCTCTTTCCCATTTACCTTTCCACGAAACTTTGCCATAACCAACCCCATATAAGCCCCCTGACTAAGTCCTGGCTTTTCTTTAATTATTTTTTCAATCTCTGATTTCAAATCAATGTTTTCTTTCTCTAATGCTTCTTTTAGTGATAGCCCTTCAACTATCTTTTGCAGAACAATCCTGACATCATTCTCAGAAATCATGTTATTCTTTACAGCAGACAAAACTGTTTCTAATTTATCTTGATTAAGTCTTTTCTCAACTTCAGAGAGTTCAAGAGAATTTTTTACAGCAATTTCTTTTGGAAGCAAAACAAGTGTTTTTGCAACCAATTGTGGGTTGTTAAAAATTTGAATTAAAAATTTGAATTCTTCTAGTTTGCTTTGTTTTAATATTAATTTTACAAGTTGTTCATTTAACCCGAATTCATCTAGATAAGCACGATGTTCAGAGGCAAGTTTTGGAAGGTTTTCTTTTGCATTGTTAATCATTTCTCTTGAGATTTTTAATAAATGCATGTCTGTCTCTGGGTACATCCTTGCAGCACCAGGCATGGGTCTTAAAAATTCTGTTGTCCCGCCTGGTAAAGCACGCCGAACTTGTTTTTCACATCTTTTTTCTTTTAAACAGATTTCCTGCCTCTGTACTTCTTTTCTTACTGTGGTAATCATTATTCTTGGGTCTTGGAAACCTTTGATTTCTGTTCTATAACTTTTTGGAATTGAAATGTTTAGGTCTTGTCTAATTGTTCCGATTCCTCTTTTGACCTTGCAGGCACGAAGAATTTCTCCAATGTGCAAGGCTGCCTCTTTGATTTGTTCTGGAGAATGTAAATCTGGTTTTGTTGTGATTTCTACTAATGGGATTCCAAGCCTATCTATCTTGTATGTTCTTGTGTTTTTTTCTTTGTCTCTTGATACTATTCTTGCTGCATCTTCTTCTAATGCAATTGTCTCTATTCCAACTTTTCCTTCAGAAGTTTCTATAAATCCGTCGTGTGCAATTAAAACTGTCCTTTGAAAACCAGATGTGTTGCTTCCATCGATAACTGTTTTTCTCATGACTTGTGTGACTGGAAAGATTTCACATTTTAATAATAATGCAATTTGAAGTGCGATTTTTATTGCTTCTTGGTTAATGGGGTGGGGGGGTTCTTCATCTAATTCAACTAAACAGTTTGTGTCATAAACTTCGTAAATAAATGTCTTGTCTTTTGATTTTTCATATGCTGCTGCAACATCAATGTCTCCTGTTTCTCCGACTACTGGATTAAGTTTTCTTTCAACTTTGAATTTTGGAGTATCGTTTCTAAGTAAAGACGGACACGAACAGAAAAGTTTATGTGTGTCAAGCTGTTGGTGGATTTCTAGTCCTGCTTTTATTTCTTTTTTCTTTTCCATTAAAGGTATTGTTCCAATAAGTTTAAATAATCTTTCTTTTTTATAATACAAAGAGGAGGTAAGATGAAAAAATTAAAAAGAGTCGGAGTTTTGTCTGTAGGTAAAGTTACTCTGCTGTTTGGTGTTCTTTTTGGACTTTTTCTAGGACTCACATATGCTTTTGTTCCTAGTACTGCTGTTCCAATGGAATTTGATCCAAATTTAGCCCAGTTCATTTTCTCGCCATGGGCAATATTAATCTTTCCAGTATTTTACGCAATTGCGTATTTTATTGTAGGGATAATTTGTGCTACTTTGTATAATCTATTTGCAAGGTGGGTTGGTGGAATAGAATTGAATATCGCTTAAATTTATTTTTTATTTATTTTAAGTAGTTAGAAACTTCAGCACAACAATCTTTATTAATTCTTATTTTTTGAGATAATTATGAAAAAACAAAGGAATTTAAAAGAAAAAGTGTTAGTTAAAATTAGAATCCAAAACTCAAAGAGTCATTAAACTCTCCTGAGAAGTTCTCAAGCATCTTTTCTTTTATCTTGTTTTTGTCTTTTGACCAGGAAATGTGGCCCAGCACCCACCCCACCTTTACAAATGCTGTTTCAGACAACATATCTTTTAGAAAAATCAATCCAGTTTTTTGCAAATCCCTGCCAGCCGAGTAAACATTTGGATTTAAAGAACCGCTAATTGTTTGTGCAGTTCCGCAAACTACAACGCCCTTATCAACTATCTTCTTAATAGTAGGTAACAAGTTCGGCGATTCAGAAGGTACATGGCCTAGTCCACTTAATTCTAAAATAATTCCTTTGTAACCTTTTTCTGCATAAAAATTCAAGACCTCTGAATCTTGTCCAGGATAGATTTTTACTATTGCGACATTTGAGTTAAATTTTATATCTGTTTTAAGCTTGCGATTGTTATCTCTTGCATTAAAATCCTTTAGGATTTTGAAATCTTTTCTTGAGATTGCTACAAGAGGTTCTGAATTTATAACCTTGAAAGCATCTCTTCTTGACGCATGCATTTTTCTGACTTTTGTTCCAGGCATTGCTAAACACACTTCATCATCGAGATTTTTGTGTCCAATCAAAGCAACTTCGGCAACATCTGAAACAGCATATTTGCAAGCACAAAGCAAGTTCAATGCAGCGTCTGTACTTCCACGATCAATACTTCTCTGAGAATATGTAAACGCAACTGGTTTGTTTAGTTTACCCAAGAAAAATGAAAGTGCAGCGGTTGTATAATGCAGTGTGTCTGTTCCATGAGTAATCACAATCCCCGAAATAGAATCCTCATTCAAAAGTTTCTCACAAGTTTCAGCGATTTTCTTCCAGTCACTAGGATCCATATTTTCAGACATTTTCATAAATGGTTTTTCTATCTTGACAATATTACAAATATCTTTTATTTCTGGAGCTATATTCAATAGTTCTTCTTCATCTGTTGAAATAACCCCCCCTGTTTTTGGGTCTAGTCTAGAAGAGATCGTACCCCCTGTTATAATCATGGCTATATTGGGTAGCTTTTTGTCTTGTTTTAGTTCTGGTTTTTTCTTTGGTTTTTCTTTTACTTTTTCCAAAACTTTTACATTAATTATTTCTCTTTCCCTAACGCCGATATTATAACCTGATTCAAGTTTTAGCAAAATAACTTCAGAATCATGACTCTCCAAAACAAGCCCTTTCCAAACTTTGCCCGCTGTCTGCAAATTAACCCTATCCCCGGGATTCAGCATTTTTTCTTTCATGTATATATAAAGATTAATAAGGTATAAAAAGGTTTAGAAATTAGTTTAAATATGTCAAAAACAGAAAAACAAAAAGAATACCCTCTAAAAATCGGCCTTGAAATTCATGGCTATTTAAACACAAAAGAGAAACTGTTCTGTAGGTGTTCAACTGATTTTTTAGAGTCTAAACCGAATATAAATATCTGTCCAATTTGTACTGGCCAGCCCGGTAGCAAACCAATGTTGCCCAATAAATCT
>CAZYXM010000008.1:0-13128 GCA_964651205.1 Candidatus Woesearchaeota archaeon | reverse complement strand
TTCTTTTTCTGTTTACGAAGACGGATCTAATAAGATATATTGGAATAGTTCTGTTTCCTCTGAATCGACCATTTCTCCTTGGATCCTTATGACAAACTATAGCCAAGGGCTTTTAACTATTAACCATACTAAGAATAATGAAACAGGATTTTTTCAGATCCCCATTTTAGTTTCTTGGGTGAATGTTTCAGAGTCAAGATCTTATACAAAAGGAGTAGGTTTTGGCTTTATCTTAAATGCAACAAACGATGCCCCGAATTTTACATTAGAAGAAAATTATACTACCGAGATTGTAAATGAGAACAATAGTTATACAATTTCTTTGGTTGGAACAGATGAAGAACTTCAATATCCCTTAGTTTACAATTTAAGTTTTGCAGGATGTGATCCTGCATCATGGAGCACGAGGATTGGAACACCAAACAACTGCAATCATAGTTACACAATAAACCAAGATTCAAATACAACTTCCACCTTAAATTTTACAGATCTTACAAATAATGATGTTGGAATTTACAATCTGACTATTTGTGTTACTGATAATATCAATGGCACGGTAGAACCCACATATAAAGACCCGGACTATTCCCAAAATAAGACTACTTGTTATAATACTACTTTAACTATAGAGAAAGCATTATCCTTTAATTTAACAGATTGTGACAACCAAATTTTACAAGAAAACCAGACCTTTAGTTGCCAAGTTTATATTTACACAAAGGGGCAAGAAAATAATGTCGTAGTTTGGTCCAATGCGACGATTAATTCTACGGGTATTGATGCAGACAATTCTAGCTGGTTTTTTACAATTAACAATTCAAATTCTTCAGATTTTTCAATTAGTTACAATGTATCTTTAACTCCTGGAAAAACAGAGGTAGGTAACTGGACAATAAATTTTACTGCACAAGATTTAACAAGTAGTGAAACTCGATCTGAAACAATTTTTATTAGTGTAAACAAAACACAAAGTGACACTCCAGAATTAAGTGATATAGAAAACCAGAATACTTCTATTGATTATCTTACAACAATTAATGTAAGTGTATACGACGACGATTTACTAATCCCTGATAAATCAGTCTACAATGAAACTACCACCTTTGAAGTAGCTATTTTCAATCAAACTAATCTAAGCCAAGAGTTAAGTATTGACGGTTTTAATGTGACTACTCTTGAAATGCCTGTAAGTGGAACAAACAGAACAAGTGCAAAGATAGAGTTTACACCTGTTTCAGGAGATGTAGGAGATTATACCATAAACTTAACCGCGACAGATTATGAGAACCTTACTGATTCTATTTTGTTCAATTTTTCAATAATTAACAATAATGCTCCTGTTTGGAATGATTCCCTCACAACTACTTTCTTAATTTATGAGAACAATCAAACATACCTAAACTTTTCTATGAATGTTTCTGATTCAGATGAAGACACGATTGTTTTTTCTTATGTAAATGATACACCTTTTAGTTCTTTTAATCTGAATTCTACAACAGGTATCCTTAATTTTACAGCGATAGATAGCGATGTTGGCCAACATTTAGTTAATATTACAGTAAGTGATGGTTATCTTACTGACATAGCAGAATTTAATTTTACAGTCGAGAATATCAATGACGAACCCTCTTTAGAATCTTTATACAACAGCGGAGTAATTAATGCTACCGTTGATGTAAATTCAAATATAAATGCCTCTGAAGACAATATCACGACTATAACCCTCTGGATATATGATGAGGATATAAAAATTTTAGATAACCAAAAAAGTTTTTATAATGAAACCTTTATTGTGGAAACAACACTTGAAGGGAATAATCCTTCTCTTTTTACATTTACAGAAAGTGATACAGAGTGGACAGGTACAAACAAAACAGAATATGTTGCAATCTTCACACCAACTAAAACAGACGTGGGAACATATAATGTAACAATTAATGTAACTGATGCTAGCGATGTTTCAACTAGTCTTAATTTTACGCTTATTGTTTCTGCAGAACTTCATGATCCAGTTTTATCCAATATTTCAAACCAGACATCTGGAGTCAACCAGACATTTAAATATAATTTTAGTACATATGATACAGAGGATGGTTATTCAAATTCTTCTGGAAATACAAATTTTACTTTTGCTATAAATGATACGAGGGGCCTTCTGGGTTTTAATTCCTCTAATTTTAATTCAACCACTGGAATGCTTAATATGGTCTTTTCAGAAGGAGAGGCAGGAAACCATTTAGTTTATGTGAATGTAACAGACAGCGACGGGATGAATGATAGCGCTAGTTTTTGGATTAATGTCTACGATGCTCCAGAAATAACTTTCAACTCCTCATCTAGTTTCGAGGTTGCAGAAAACAACACATTAAACATCACTTTTAGAGCAAATCATTCTGTTCAGGACAATTTAAGTTTCTATATTTATGTAGATAATAGTCTTCAATATAATGTTAGTTATTTTGGAAACGACACAAATTTTACATGGGCATTTAACCCAACCTTTACAGATGAAACATACGGAGAAAACGTTAATCTCACTCTTTTAGTGAATAATTCTTTTTTTAATACAACAAAAAACTGGGAGATTAATATAACCAATACTAATTATCCTGTCTCATTTGAAACTACTATTGGTGACATAACATCTAATGGTGAGATTGATTTATCTGAGAACTTTCTAGATTACGAGGCATCAGATAATTATTATAATCAAACAGTTAAGTTTATATTAACGACAGTATCTGGAGGAGATGGAATTAGTTATACAATTGTCAATTGGACAAATGGAACCAGTCCAAGTCTAAGTTTTTCATCTACTTCAACAGCCTCGGGAAATTACAGCATTACAGCCTATGAATATAACCTCAGCAATTCTTCTCAGATAATTAGAAATGCTACAAGCAATAATTTTTCAGTTAGCTTAGCCATAAGCACTGTAACTACCCCTGTTACGACTTCTTCAGGTGGGGGTGGGGGCAGTGGTTCTGTAAAAACAATAAAAATCATAGCATCTTCTGAACTTCTAATAGAGAGAAATGGAAAGTTTGAATTTCCATTTCAAATAAAAAATACAGGCCAAGGCACACTAAGTAGCATCTCTATTAGCAGTTTACTCGAGCAGGGAATTGATCCAAATGTGGATTTAAGTTTGTCAAAAGAAAAAATAGCGTCTTTGGGTGCTGGCGAGGCTGAGGATATTACTCTTTATCTAAATGTTCAAAATAAAAAAGTAGGAAATTACCTAGTCACCTTGTTCGCCAATGTTTCTTCTCCAAAAATATCTGATTGGGCTGAAATTTCAATTAATATGATCGATTCAGAAAAGGGGAAGGCAGAAGAAATAATAATTTTTACTGAAAAATTAGTCGCTGAAAATCCAGAATGTTTAGAATTAAGTGAAATTCTTAATGAAGCAAAGGAGCAATTTGAAAATGGCGATTATACCTCATCAGTAAAAACAGCACAAGATGTAGTTGATAGTTGTAAGAAATCAATTTCAGTGAATAGCCAGATAAAAACAATAAAGGATGTTTATACAAATTATGCATTCTACCTTGTCTTTACAGCTGTTATTTCCTCATCATTTTTAGTTTATTTTATATACAAGAGAGTAAGGTTTAAAAATAAAATTGATTACTATTAAAGATGGAAAAAGAAAGGGGGAGTAAATTGCCTGAGAGTTTTGCAAGAGAAGTTCCTATGATTGTTGAAAAAATCAAAAAAGAGGTTTCCAAGATTGTTATTGGACAGACAGAGATTGTAGAACATGTTATAAGGGCCATCCTTTGCAATGGACATATCTTAATGGAGGGTGTTCCAGGTATTGCTAAAACTTTAATTATTCGGGCAGTAGCGAAAACGTGTGGTTGCGATACAAAGAGAGTCCAGTTCACTGTTGATTTATTACCTTCTGATATTCTTGGAATAAATGCTTACAATCCATCTGAAAGAACATTTCATCTAAGAAAGGGACCAGTTTTTACTAATTTTTTACTAGCTGATGAAATTAATCGAAGTCCTCCAAAAACGCAATCAGCACTTTTACAAGCAATGCAAGAAAGAGAGGTAGCAATTGGAAACGAAATTCATAAGATTAAGAGCCCTTTTTTAGTTCTGGCTACACAAAATCCTATAGAGCAGTCAGGAGTTTATAATCTTCCAGAGGCAGAAATAGATAGATTTCTTTTTAAGATAAATATTTCTTATCCAAAAGTGGATGAAGAAATGAAGGTTTTAGATACAAATATCTCCCTCTATAATTTTGAGAAATTTAATCTGAAAAGAGTAATTAAAAGGGAACAGATTTTGTATTTACAGGAACAAGTAAAAAAAGTATTTAGTTCTAGGGAAATAAAAGCCTACATTGTAAAATTGGTAAATCTGACGAGAGACCCAACTAAAAGTTATTCTAAGTATGTTCAGATAGGTTCCAGCCCAAGAGGTTCTATTGCCTTGCACATAGCATCAAAAGCAGAGGCATTAATGAAAGGCAGAACCCATGTTTTACCAGAGGATGTGAACAGTGTTATTAAAACAGTGCTTAGACATAGGATTCTTTTAAATTACAAGGCAGACGCTGACAATGTAACAACAGACAAAATAATTGATGAAATATTAAATCAGTTAAGCCCTGCTTGAAATGGGAACAAAGCTTCAAATTAATTATGCAGAAGCAACTTCAGAACTTGAAAAAGTTTTAAAAAAATTTAATCTAAAAAGAAAAGTTTACAAACTTTTGTATAATGGTCGCGGTCTGGAATTTGAACAGTTTAGAGAATTTACTGACGACGATAGTGGTGACTCTATAGACTGGAATGCGAGTTTAAGAGCCAATAAGCCCCTAGTAAAACAATATATAGAAGAAAAAGACATAAAATTTTACTTTGTAATTGACATAAGTAGTGGGATGCTTTTTGGTTCAGAAAACAAATTAAAAGCAGAGCATGTTGCAGAATTGGCCCTCTCACTTTCGAATTTGATATTAGTAAACAATGACCCTGTTGGAATGGTTGCTTTTAATGGGGGGGTTGAAGAATATTTGCCTCCAAGAAATGATAGAAAACAAGTCGCATATATGGAATCTATACTTTGCGATATAGACAGATATAAGAAGTCCAAGAATATAAGCAAAGCAATGGAATTTATGTTTAATATACTTAAAGAAAAAAAGTCTGTGATCATCCTTATTTCTGACTTTCTTTCCCTTCCAAAGGATATAGAAAGGGAATTAAACTATCTAATCACAAAAGGAGAGGTAATCGCCATTGCAGTTAGAGACCCGATGGATCTACAATTGCCGAAAACAAAAGATCCTTTAGTTCTTGGAAATCCCGAGACTGGAGAGGCGTTGGTAGTGGACACAGAAATAGCAGAAAAAGCATACTCTGCATTTGTCCAGAAAAAAATAGATTCTGTAAGGAACATATTCAGAACAAGAGGTATTGATTTTTTAGAATTAACAACAAATGAGTCTTTTATCCTACCCTTGGTTCAATTTTTAGAAAAAAGAATAACAGGGGGCGAAAGTGGCCTCCTTGGTTAATTTATTTTCAATAGGTTTTAATAATCCAGAATTTCTGTTTTTGTTTTTATTGATACCAGTTTTGATTGCGATTCAATTACTCAGCATGTTTTATAATAAAAAGAAAAAGATAAACTTCCCTAATTTTGAAGCACTAAGAAGAATCGGGATAACAGAAATTTATTCTAAAAACACTTTTTACCTATATCTTTTTTTAATTATAATTTCGTTGTTGATTCTTGGCATATCTGGGGCGAAAGTGCAATTTAATGCAGATAGTGCTGATTATTCTTATGTAATTGCAATAGACAATTCAGACAGCATGGGGGCTAATGATTTAAATCCAAACAGGTTGGAGGTTTCACGAATTGCTGCAAAAAAATTTGTAGGAGAATTACCAATTGGAACAAGAGTTGGTTTATTAACATTTTCAGGAGATATTGTTAAAATTCTTCCTCTTGAAACATCCAAATTAATTATTTCTAATGCAATAGACAAAATAAACTTTGGAGAGATTAAAGGAACAAATATAAGAGATGCGGTTATAGAAGCACAAGATATTCTTGAAAAAGAACAATTGAAATCTTTAATTTTAATCAGCGACGGGCAGATAAACATCGGCAATATTGAAGAAATCATTAAATATTCACAAGAGAGAGAATTATTAATACACACCATTGCTATAGGAACTCCGGCAGGAGGGGATACTGGATATGGTTTCATTTCAAAAACAGACACAGACACTCTCAAAGCCTTATCCTTTAACACTGGGGGAAAATTTTTTAGTGTTTCCAGCCAAGATGAAATGGACTTTTCATTTGATACCATTCTGCAAAGTACCTGGAAGAGTATCGAGATTGAAATAGAATCTTACCTTTTCATCACAGCATTACTCCTAATTACCCTATTCTGGGTCCTTTATAATTTTAGGTTTAAAAATTTTCCTTAGCTTTTTTCTTTTGTTTTTTGTGTGTTCTTTTCCTTAATTTTTCTTGCTTTCTTTTCATCTTCTCTCTTAATTTTTCTTCTTTAATTTTCTTTTTCATATTCTGTTTTTCTTGCTTTCTCTTATGCTTTAGATGGAGGTTCATAAGACTATCAAAAATTTTATCTATCTTTTTGGTAAATCTTTTGTGAACCCTGAAATTCTCTAATCTTTCATATGTCTTTTTTGCATTTTTATGATCTCCTTTTCGTATGTACCTTTTTGTTTCTCTGACTAATCTTTTCGCTTCTCTTCTCATTTCTGGAGAGTTAATCCTATTTATCTCTTTTAAATCTTCTTCAGTTAAATGAACATTCTTAGCCTCTTCTTTTAGCACATTGATAAGTTCTCTTATGCATTTCTTATCTGGTTTTTTATCAAGATAATAAAAACTTCCCATTTTTTCCGAGAACTTTTCTAGTTCATTATTTCCCTTACTCTTAAAAAATTCAGATAGCTTTGAATAAGTAAGGTTTATGTCCAGACCATAATATTCATTGAATAACTTTTTTGAAAGAGACTTTATACCCTCTAATTTTTGTTCATAAGTCTCTTCAGAGTTTTTTATGTCTTCTATCTTTTGTAAATAATAATCGACAATTTTTCTTTTCCTAATTAATAACTGTAACTGTGTCTGATTCTTTCTTTCTACAATGTAAAGCAGAGCTAAAAGGAATGCTCCTGCACCAACTATCCAAAATAAAAATTCGTAGTTCATCATCTCTTTTAATTTACTAATTTCTTTGAGTATAAAAATGTTTTGAAAGGGGAAACTTAATTGGATTTAAACAGGGACATATTAAAAAAAATTTAAATAAAATCAAAGACCGACGCCAGTAACAGTGAAAATATCTGTTCTTTCTCCGATTAATGCATCTGAGGGAATTGCAAGTTTAATATCAATTCTTATCGTATCGCTTTCCCCAGAAAAATTCATTGAAGAACAAATTTCTGTTCCAGATCCAGTGGTATTCACAGCTGTCCATGCTTGGAATGCATCTGTTTTTTCTACACAACTCCCTATCTCTTCATCACTAATCATAAAGAAATAACCTGGACTTGTTCCGCCTAAAAATTCTAATGCGGTTTTTCCAGAACCGAGATAAACTTTCAGATTCGTATTGCCAATGTTTTCGACTACAAATCCATCTGTTGTTGCAGACCAATTTCCTCCACTTACATTCCCCTTCGTATCGATAGTTGCATTTGAAGAGTCATAGTAAACACTACCACTTCCAAAATTAATTGAGTTAACTGTAAAATTAAGACTTGAAATAGATAAAATTGTAATATTTGTTCCTGCTGTTGCTTTTCCGACAATCGAAGAGTTTAATCTCAGAAAAAAAAGAATTAAAAGAATTAATAAGATTACAACTAATAATGGACCTTTATTAAATTTAGTTTTCATTTTCCCCCCAATATCTCAAAATTTGAATATATACCTCTCCATGGTATTTGCCCTCTTTTGTTTCCCGATCTGTAAACACTGAGAACTCAAGTAATCTACCCTTTCCTGGGCTAAGATAGAAATTATTATCAGAAATCCTCAGAAAATCCTGCAAGTTATTAGAGGCAGTAATCCTTACAAAGACCCCTTTTTCAAAATCATTTTCAATTAAAACTTTTCTTGTAGCAGAAGATTGTTGGGGAAGTTTTCCAAATGTTAGAGCACTAGTGTTGAGATCAAATCCAAGGGTGTCCTCTACGTAAAAAACCACAGGCAATCTCTTTTCTTCAAGCACATTCCACATATTTAGAAAAATAAGTAGAATACAAACTAGAAGGGCCGTGTAAAGAAGAAACACAACCCTATCTTTTCTTGTTTTTAGACTCTTTTTTTTTGCTTCCATTTTTTCTTGAGATAAATACTTTAATTGCTAATGCTATAATCCCCACTAACAATAGCGCTATTAGGAACACCGCAGCATACAAAAGTTTTTCTATTTTTGTTCTTTCTGGTTTTATAACGTAAAATGCAACCAGTTTGTTGCTTGTTTTATTTCCATAGTTTAAAGTTAAACTTCCTATATATCTGCCAACAGTCATGTTTGTAGCATCAATATAACCTTCCATTACTCTTTCTTCTGATGGTTTAAATTCATAGTAGGGTGTTTTAAAGTAAGATCTTATCTCCCCATTTTCTGTAACTGAAATTTCTAAATAAACATTTTCCAAAGGCGAGTTCCATAGACTCCCCACCTGACTAGAAAACTTATTTATTTTCCCTTGTATAAATTCATAATCATAATCCCTAACCTCCATATCGAAGGTTCCAATAGAAAAACTACTGTTCAGTAAAAGATTTTTCCCATATGAAATGTCTGCGAAACCAATATAACTCCCAGGTTTAAACTCTTGATTTTTTATTGTACCTTTTATTACTTCTTTTTGATTTTCTTTCAGATAAGTGGAATTCTCTAGGGAAGCAAGGGCATTTGTTGTGGATTCTTCTCCAAAGATTTTTATATTATACGTTACATTTATGCCCTGTGTTCCTAAACTGAGAATTTCTAATTCATAAGGAATATCTTCACCCTCATTAACATTAAACATTGTAAATTTTGCTTCTGCATATTTCCCCGGATAAGGAACAAAAATGTCAATTGGAACCTGAATAGCGCTGATCCCACCAATCATACCACTACCCGTTACTTCCTTTTTTTCACGAGCGCCGATTAATATTCGATGGTTTCCAGGACTGTCTAACTTTTCAGGAAGCCTTATCTTTACATCCACATACCCGGCCCCTATAAACTGGGTTTCACTTAGGTTTACATATTCTGTTAAATCTCCAGCAATATAAACTTCGATTTCCTGGTTAAGATTTGCGCTTCCAACCCTGATAGTTACATCTTTATGAAGATTCGGTTCAAATAAAAATTTAAATGAGGAAGGGCTCATCCCAATTGAACCAGCATTTACAAAAGAAAAACAAAAGACAGAAATAAGTATGAGATTTGCAAAAATCAGAAATTTTATATCTCTTTTTTTCATTTATTTAATTAACAAAATCTCTTTTTATAGTTTTTCATATAATTTAGAATTATAAAGAAGTAGCTGTAGCTGTCCAAGTATCTGTAAGTCCTCCTGCAAGAGAATCTGAAGGAATTACTAACTTAACACCAATGGTTACAGTATCATTAGCGTCATTAAATGAAAATAAACTACATAAATTACTTCCAGCAGTGCTTGTATCAATCCATGTGCTTGTATCAGCAACATTGGTACAACTATCAGCCTCATTATTGTCAAATTTGAATTGATAAGAGGGTGTTGTTCCCCCAATAAATTGTGCTGGTGTTTTTCCAACACTTAAATTAAGTTGGACATTTGTGTTTCCAATATTTTCTAATGTAAAATTATCAGTAACAGGCACCCAAGACCCCCCGGTACTGGTCCCATCTGTATCAAGGGTAGCACTAGCCGTCCCCGCTGTAACAGCCCCCGAACCAAAATTAACAAAATCACTTGTAAAATTAATTGCTGTTTGAGAAGTTACAGTTACATTAACAACTGCAGTATCTGTATCAACAGCATGTCCTGTCAAATTAAAAAAGAAGTAAAGTCCGCATAAAGCAATGAGTATTATAGAGATATAAGCAAGGGTATCAGAACTATTAGATTCAGAGGGTGTTTTTTTAACTACCATTTTTCTTATCCTCCACTTCAGGTGGCAAGACCGTTACCCCAATTTTACCATCGCCTTCATCTCCTAGAACCGGATTCTCTTGATTAGATGAAACAGTACTTCCCCTTTCAGAAACATAATTAACAACCGAGAGGATAATTAATAAAAGTGCTATTACCGCTAAAACAATCGCAATATTTTTTGTAAACATACCTCTCTTCTTCATGTTTTTTTTAAGAGTAAATAGTTTATAAATGTTTTTATTGTTAATTTTTTAATGAGTACTACCTTTCTCAAGTAAATTTTTTGGATTCTAATAAAAAAAATATTTATTTATTTATTTATTTATTTTTCCTATGCTGTAGCCACCACAACAACCAAAGAACATTAACTAAGACTAAAATTCCAATCACAATAAACAAAATTGTTGTGAAACTTACATCGCTTCCAGCATTTGGACCGACGACAAAACCGACACCAGTAAAAGAAATTGCATTGGTATCAACATCTACCTTGAAGTTCTTGTTTATTAGTTTCTCTTGGTATTTTAAATTCAATTCAGAATCATATAATCCTTTTTCTACGCTTTCTGTGTCCCAATAAATTATAATCTCTTTGTTTGTTCCTGCTGGAATTTCATATTTATCAGAACTTAAATCTGCAATTCTATCAAAAGTTGAATCATAAATTTTTAAGTTTGCCGAAGCATCATCTACGTTCTCTGAAAGTTTGTTTTGTACAAGAAGTCTTATCTTTGCAACATCCCCTAACTTGAAATCGTTTACTCCAATACCCAACAGATTCAATCCTTCTGGCCCAACATTAAATATTTTATCAAGGTTTAATGTTTTTCCGTCGTAATTCATAATCACTTTTGCTTGGAAATTTCCAAGATGATCTCCATACTCCCATAGGGCAGAAATTTCTTTTCTTTGTGATTTCGTTGCTGAAATTTCATTTGTATTCAAGGTTGTTATCTTTTCACCATTTTGATAAATTTCTATTTGTGCTTTAACACTATTGACATTTTCTTCTCCACGACTTATGAATGGGAGATAAAAATTAGTTGTGTTTGTTTCTTCGTCTGAGACAACATCAAGACTTGCTTCAATATACTTTCCTGGATACGGGACATAAACATATAATTGTGTCACAACACTAACTGTTGCTTTTAAGATTGTTCCTCCGTCTTGGCTTTCTTCTGGAATTTCTAATGCAATAATCTCTGCTTTATGTAATCCAGGCGTTAGTCCTCGTGGGAGATTTAAATTATATTTGAAAATTTTTTGAGACTCTTGACTTGTGAATTTAGCTACTTCTTCTGATATGGCCACATATTGTTCCAAATCTCCCTCTACACTAAATGCGATGTTCATATCTTTAGATTCAGTATTAAGAATAGAGAAGCTAATTTCGTTTTGCAGGTTTGGTTCAAAGTCTATTGTCGTTCTTCCAGGAGTTATTCCAATACCAAGAACTTGCGGAGTTAGAACCAAGATTAACATAAGAGTAAAAAATCCAAAGACAAATCCCTTATTCTTCATATTCTTCACCCCTATAAACTGTTTCATTTTCCATTTTTACTGGATATTCTACATCCATCTCAAGAATCACAAGGCCTGAAAGCCCTTTTGAATTTTCAAGGCTTACATTTAAGATTGTGTTTCCAGTATTTTTTATTGTTTTGTTCTCTTCATTTAAATCTAATCCAACAGTAGAGTCTATTGTAAACATTCTTGGGAAACCCTCAACAATCCCTACAGGTTTCCAGTAATATGTTCCAGGTTCAAATAATACCGTGGTTGTATTAAACTCTTTCAAGTCCAATCTTTTTGGTGAACTAAAATCCAGATTAGTATCTACTAGTATTGCATTTGCATTTTTGAATTTGAATTCTACCCCCTCAGTTGAAAAAGTGGCCTTGTCATAGGGATACTGAGAAGAAGGCACAAAAAATAATGCAAATGAGAAGGCTAAAAGTACAAAGGAGACTTGCAAGGCTATCATTAACTTACTCACGAGGGTTATTGCTTTTTTGTTTTTCATTTTATGTTTCAGCAAGGCTTGCCCTGAAATTTATTGTTGATGTCTTGTTTCCTGAAGGTTCATCTGTTGGAACCTCTAATAAAATATCTACTGGAATGGTGTCTACACCGTCTGTGTAATTCAAACTATCTGCGGCTATTATCAATCCAGTTATAGGAGGTAATTGGAACCAGTCAACATTTGCCCAGCTTGCATTACCAATAAAGGCCCTTACCTTTGCCATAAAATAATTAGAAGGTTCGTAAGCTATTGAATCCCATAATTGTGTTGCATTTAGACTAATATTGACTTTCGAGTTCCCAGTATTTTCAACAATGAAAGGAGAAAGAGATTCGTCGGTTGTATTTTTTGTCTCGCCAACTCCAAGTGTTCCAAAGTTAATAAAATCACTAGTGACATTTATTGAAACAACCGAAGTAATGTTAATTGTTCTTGGTGTTGCCCATTGACTACAACTTTGTTCTTGTGTTTCATTTTCACAAGCCCGAACAGTCCATAAATAATAATATCCATTATCATGTAAATATCGGAAGTCTGTTGTAGGTGTGTATGTCTCTGTAAGATGGCCTTCTATATATCTATTATCAACTGAACAGCCCTGACAAGTTATATTGATGTCATATGAAAGCGAATCACCTTCTGGATCTGTTCCACTATATGTCACTGTTGGAGTTCTATCTATTGTTAAATTTCCGTCTTCAGGTGTTAATAACTCAATTGATGGACCAATATTGGCTTCTTTTGAGGAGTACGTTGTAAAGTGGCTCACATTATAGACAAAGGTTCCACCAGAATAACTAAGATTTGTGCAAATACTCTGAGGACAATATACAAAAGTACCATTATCATTAAAAGACACAGTTGCTTGTGCTATTGTATGTGCTAATCCTCTTAGTGTCACATTCGCACTTGAATTAAGAGTAGTAGTCATGCCACTTGGATTAAAGT
>CAZYXM010000007.1:0-13337 GCA_964651205.1 Candidatus Woesearchaeota archaeon | reverse complement strand
CAGCGAGGGAGCCACCACGTTTTCTTAGGTTTGTAAATGCGGCGTGTCCTGGTGTGTCTATAAATAAAAATCCTGGAATTTCTAAAGGGATTTTGAATTTTTCTAATATTTCTTTAGAACGTTCTTTTATTGTTTCTTCAGGCATTAATGTGAATGAAATTTTTTGTGTGATCCCGCCTGCTTCGGATTCTTGGATTTTTGTGCCCCTTATACTATCCAGTATGCTTGTCTTTCCATGGTCTACATGGCCTGCGATTGTTACGATTGGTTGTCTTATGTTTGTCATGATTTGTAGAAGAAGAATTTGTTTTTAAAGTTAGTCATGCCCTCAGAGTGTTGTCGGCCTTCATTAGTCTCATTGTTTTTTGTCTTCCTGTCTTTTCTGGTTTTTCTGGTCTTCCAAATGCATTAACGGTTACCCCACTAAATGCAAAGAGTGGTGCTCTTTTTTCATATTCATCAGCGAAGATTTCTTCCATGTCAAAATCATCGCAGACAGCGCCATAGAAACAATGGTGGCAATCTTTTCTGTCTGCTCTTGCCATGAATCTTCTGTTTGTTATTGCATCTTCTAAACTTCTTAAAATTCTTCCGAGTTCCATCATGTCCCTCAAACGCACTTCTTCAGAATGAATTGTTGTTCTTTCTGGTCTTTGGGCTGGGTCTTCTGTCCATTGTGTTGAGGGAATGTGGTTTATTTCCACTTTAACAATATTAAAAAATTCGTCTAAGGGAATGCCGGCATAATCTGCAAGCGTTTTTTGAAATAGAAAGGTGTTTGGGTCCTGGAGAGCCTCCCATGTTGAAAGTGCATAATGTACTAACTGGAAATTTCTTCTGATAAAGTTACCTGCTATATTCGCGTATCCTGTTTTATGGTCTCCAAGAATAAGTGGTTTTCTGATGTAATCTATGTGGCCTTTTAATCTTAACCCTCTTAAAACATCTGGGAGGGAGGGGTGGTCTAATGTTACTTTAAAATCAATTTCTGTTGCAAGAGGGGGGCCTCTTTCCACTTCTGTTCTATAAGACATTCTTGCCATGTGCATGACATCTTCCAATGTTCTTGGCCCCCACCTCTCTGCGTCATTTCTCCACTTGATAGTTTTTGCGCTTCTTCTTTCAGAAGGTTTTCTTGAATTTGTAGATTTTCCATCTGCCCTTATTGTCTTCCAATTACCCCTCGCGACATTTGCAAAACTTTCTTCTGATTTGTACTTCGGTGTCCAGACTCCATCTTTTTGCTTCCAAAATCTCTTCTTTTCAAGAAGCGTGTGAATTAAACTTCCCTTAGCAATTGCGGCTGGAATCTCGTAATCTACTTTCATCAATTTTAGAGCATATGCTTTCATACAGTTATCTGCACCATATGCAGTTGTTGGGGCCCAGTAAGGATGTTCATCTATCTTAAACCTTAACCAGTTTATCTGGTCTGGACTTGTGATTGCCATGCCTTGTTAAAATAAATCAAGATTAAAAGCATTATTGCTATTGAGAATATGTTTAAATAACCTAGAAGACAAGAAAAAACATGAAGTTAAAGGACTTAGAAGAAAAATATGAACTTGAATTAGACAGAATCGTCGCAGAGATAAAAAAGCAAAAAGCCAAGACAGTTTTGTTGCAGTTTCCAGACGGGCTTAAACAATATGCTTCTGAAGTTGTTGATTTTTTAGAAACCAAAACAGCAGCAGGTGTGCGGGTGTGGTTGGGGAGTTGTTTTGGTGCTTGTGATATTCCAAATTCTGATTGTGATTTGCTTGTTCAATTTGGACATTCTCCCTGGGTTTGATTTGGCGGGGGGGTTTGTTGTCTGGGATGCTATGTTGCTTTTGTGTAGGATATATAAAATTTCACCCTGCGTCATACTGTGCCTACGCTTCGCTTCGGCATTTTTTCTTGCATAAAAAACACATAACAGCGATTCAACGAAATTTTAGGTGCTTATTTTCTTTTCAGAAAAAGAAGCAAAAAGCGACAACTCCCCATTATTTATTGGTCGTCTTCTTCCACTCCTTGAAACTAGTTCCTTCTTAAACTTTATAAACACAGTTTTTTTAATACAAAAATGAGAAAGATATTGTTATTTGTATTTGTATTGTTTTTAGTTCTGCAGATTAGTCTTGTCCTTGCTGCTGAACAGATTAATGTCTCTTATTTTTATTCTCCGACTTGCACTCATTGTAAAAATGTTCTTGACTCAGGTGTTTTGGGGAGGGTTGGGGGGGTGGAGAATGTTAACCTTACAAAGTATAATATCTTAGATAACCAAGATTTGTTTCTTGAAGTTACAAGGAATCTTTCTGCTCCGCAAGGTGTACCTCTCGTAGTCATTAGTTCTAGTGAAGGTTCTCAATTTTTATCTGGAGATAGTCCCATTATAAACCAACTCGAGGATATTGTAAATGGGGATGTAACCTCTGGACAAAACTGGTTTCAGAGATTAGAGGTTTATCTTGAGGACAAGTTTATGGATAATGTTGATACAGAAAATGGAAGACTTTCTTTTTTTGGGGTTTTGATTTTGATTTTAATTGCTCTAATAGACGCTATTAATCCCTGTGCGTTTGGTGTTCTCTTGTTTTTGATGGCAGGACTTTTATCAATTGGCTCTGCTAGGCGGGCGAGGCGGGCGGGGTTGATTTATTCTTTTGTAATTTTCATTGCTTATTTTTCTGCTGGAATTTTAATTGGAAAGGCTCTTACATCGTTTCAGTCATATGTTAATCCTATTCTTCTTTTTGTCGGCCTCTTGGTACTTATTGGTGGATTAATTGAGATAAAAGATTTCTTCTGGTATGGAAAAGGATTTAGTTTGAAGATACCGGTTAGTGCAAAACCAAGAATAGAACAATTAATTCATAAGGGAACCTTGCCTGCTATTCTCGTGTTAGGTTTCTTAGTTGCTCTTGTTGAGCTTCCTTGTACTGGTGGTGTCTATCTGGTTATATTGAGTATTATGGCCAGGAATAATATCTTTGGTCTTGGTTACTTGGCATTATATAATCTTATCTTTGTTTTGCCATTAATTATAATCACTTTATTAATTTCTAGTGGGAGAAATGTAGATTCAATAAAACACTGGGTTGAAAACAACAAAAGACTCATGAGATTAGTTACTGGATTGATTATGATTTTGCTTGCTATCTATCTTGTTTTCTCAGTGATTTGAGGTCATTTCTTAATTAATACTAGAAAAGTGTATAAGTGATAAATCTTAGAATCTTAGATGGTAAAGGAATATTTTGCAGATTCTGAGGGACCAGATAATCAAGGAGATTTTTCAGATGAATACCTTTTAACAAGGGCCTGTTTAGTTCAAGCTCAACACGAGAAAGTGTTTGCAGTCCCAGACAGTCAGAGGGATTACTGTTGCTTGCGTGCCTTGGAAAGAGTAGATCCGGGATTAATGGGATTTGTGCATACTATAAAAAAAAGACCTAACGCTCGCTGAAATCTCAAAGCAAAAACATTAAAAACTTAGTGAAATCTTCTTAGTTATGGTAAATCCCTTCAAAAGAATGTTTAGCAAGACATTGTATTATCCTGGCTGTATGCTTAAAAACGCAATGCCAAAAGAAGAAGAAAACTATCGAAAGATTTTCAATAAACTTGGGATTGACTTTGTTATGCTTCCTGATAAAGAAGTTTGCTGTGGTTCTCCTGTTTTAAATGCAGGTTATAAAAAAGATGCACGGAAACTTGCAGAGAAAAATTTAGAATTATTTGAAAAGAACAAAATTACAAAAATTGTCACCCCTTGTCCTGGTTGTTATAATATGTTTAAAAATGAATATCCAAAGATTTCAAGAAAATGGGAAAGTTCTCAGATTGAAATTGAACATGCAACTCAGACAATCCTAAAGAAATTTAAAAGTAAAAAGAAAGATTATTTAGAAAAGGAAATTGTGTCGTATCACGACCCCTGCCATCTTGGAAGGTTTTCTGGAATTTACGACGAGCCAAGAAAAATAATTGAATTGTTAGGGGGAGAATTGAAAGAAATGAAACATTCTAAAGAAGACGCAATGTGTTGTGGGGCGGGTGGAGGACTAAGAGCGAATTTTCCAAAAATTGCAAAATCAATTGCAAAAAAAAGAATGTCCCAAGCACCAAAAGACGCCTCTGTTGTTTTAACACCTTGCGGACTTTGCACTATGAACTTGCAAACTGCTGACTCTCGTGTTCAAGAATTTTCAACTTGGGTTCTTAAAAAACTGGAGGAAAAATGAAAAACCTAAAACCATATGAAACAGATGCAACAGGAATTGAAGGCAAAGCATTAGATTTAATTCAACCGACTACAATTGCAGGTGTAAAAGAAGCAGTTAGGTTAAATTCAAAAATAACAATTCGGGGTGGCGGGTCTGGGTTGGCGGGGGGTGCTGTTCCCCAAAACTCTACAATATTAGATTTATCAAAATTAGATGTGATTGGAAAATTTGATGAGCAAAGAAAAACAATTGAAGTTGAAGCAGGCGTGGTATTAGATGATTTGCAAGATTTTGTTTCTAATTATGGATTAGAATTTCCAGTAAACCCCTCTAGTCATGCAATTGCAACAATAGGGGGGATGATAGCAACAAATGCTGTTGGTTCTCGTGCAATTAAATATGGGAAAACTTCTGACTGGGTAAATTGGATTGAAGTTGTTGACTCAAATGGAGAAATAGAAAAAAAGACGAAAACAGAGTTAAGTGATTATGTTGGAATGGAGGGGATAACAGGAGTAATAGTAAAGGCAGAATTAAAATTAACAACAGCAAAATCAAGAACCGCCAATCTTTTTTCTTCTGAAGACTTAGATGAAATAATTGAATTAGTAAGACAGGCAAAAAGAGAAACAGATGTTTCTATGACAGAATTTTTTGACAAGAAAATTTCTAAACTTATTGGCTTAGATGAAAAATATTATTTATTTATTGAGTATGAATCTGACAAGGGCAAATTAAAAAATGAAAAGTATAAAGAATTGACAAGAACAAGAGACTCTGCGTATCCTTTGCTTGCTAAAGAAGGTTTTACACATATTGAAGACCCAAAAGTATTAACAGATAGGTCAAAAAAACTTTTACAATGGTTAGAAAGTAAAGGTGTTCCTTTTTTTGGGCATTTGGGTGTGGGAATTGTTCATCCATGTTTCAAACAAAATAAAGAAAGTGAAAAATTAATTGAACAAATGATGACAATAGTCAAACAGGCGGGGGGGAGGGTTTCTGGAGAACATGGAATTGGAATAACAAAAAAGCAATTTGTCGACGCAGGAGACAGAAAAATTCTTCTCAATATGAAAAAGCGTTTGGATTCTCAACAAAGATTTAATCCTGGGGTTATTCTGTAGTTATCTATTTCTCTGGTGGTAGCCCACAAAACCTAATAAAAATTTCCTGTCGTGTGAATCTGGGAGAGTAACTCCGGCAACACTTAGAGATTGTTCTTCATTTGCATTACTTCCCATTCTAAAATGTTCCTCCAACCACAAGTTTTTCCCTTCAAAGTTTACTTTATAATCTCTTTCCCACTGGCCCATTGTGACATTGCTCTGGTTCGGGGCATAAGTCATCCCAGTAGCTCTTAAACAAGAAGCATTCAAATCAGGCACACTAATCTCTCCCCTTCTAGAAGGTACTAAGGTACTATTAATCCAATCAAGGAGACTTAGAAAGTTTTCTAGATGCTGGAATTGTGATTTTTTTATGTGTCTTTCTGCTCTTGGATGCATTATGATATTCCTTGCTTGTTCTTCATAATTCTCCAAGTAGGCATCATATGCTTGTTGCATAGAATTAACTGGTGTAAGTTCTACATCTTTTTCAGAAGTTTCAATAGATCTTGTGCTTTTTTGTTTCTGCAGTTCAATCATTGACGCTCTCAATGCCTGTTTTTCAAGATCACTTGCGTGTAATAATCCCCTTAAATCCTGTATTGTTGTTTGTGTCTCTTCTTCCTTTTTTTTGCATCTCTGCAAATCTCCTTCATAAGATTCTACCAATCTCTCATAATCCTCAAATGTTCTTGTCTGATTAATTCTTTCTACTAATTCCTTACGCTCATTATCAGAAACTAATTTCTCAACTTCTCCAAGCCCGAACAGATGACCCCGCACAATACTCCTTTCTGCAATTAATCTAAATAATTGTGCTGGAAGATTCCTGGTTTCCATTTGTCTTTCTTGTGTCCAGAGAGGGTTATAAATTTCTTCTCCGATATCCATTGGCCAATAAAGTCTAACAGCCCCATTATAGCAGGAAAGAGTTGGATCGAATTCCCCCAGCCTTCTTGAGACTTTTCTATCTTCTGTTGCAAAAACATAAGATATCCCTGCAAGTTGAGATGCGATAGCCCGAGCATCTGCAACAATTATTTCACTGAAGTTATCCCGACTCATGAGAACTACCGGAAGATCTCTTTTAGGATTTTTTAAGAATCTTGCTAATTCTTCTACTTTGTCTCTTTTTATTCTAAATGGTTTTGTTGATAATTTATCAAAAGCGTGCGCTCCAAACCTTGAGATTAATCCTTGAACTACTGCTGGTCTTCTGATTTTCTCTCTTGAAATAGTAACCTTATCTCCTATTGCTTCTCTCTCCAATGTAATTTCTACCAATGGGTCTTCGGATTTCTTGTCTCTTAACCCAATATCAACAGACCAATTAACTCCATGTTCTGGTTTTGTCCACCTTAGTCCGTAAAGGTTCTTTCCATCTTCAGTGCAGTGTGCATTTCTGACAAGTCTTCCTTCCTGGTTAAAGTCTCCCCTTGCATTCTCTGATAACTCGATATCGATTCCTGTTGCCTGCGTGGCTGCCCGATTTATGAAGCTCACTACTTCTTTGAAAGCTGGCCTCCTATGTTCGTCACCTAAATGAAATCTTGCCCTGTATACATCTACCATTAGTTTGATTAGATATTTGGGTTTAAAAAGTTTTTGTCTTGATGTTTCTTTCTAGTAGTTACAAATAGGAAGATTTATAAATAAATTCTTGTTGCCTTTTTTATGGTAACTAGATTACGTCAAACAATCTATGAAGCATTAATAGATAATGTAACTAGTAGAACTCACGAAAGAGTTCCTGCTGGAGACTTTAAGGCTTCAGACTTTTATGTTCAAAGAGACAACCATAATGGGGGTCTACATTGCCATCCCCACAGAACAAAAGACAAAAAAAGAACAGATATCCGACTTTGTTATGATCTTTCTGCTGTTTGTGTAGAAAACCATGGCGCAGTAATCCAGGTTCCATTACAAGAATCTTATCGATATGTGGGGGCCCATTTAGTAGGGGATGTCGTTAAACAATTGTCGCGCTTTTCGCAAGATAATCTTACTAGGCCAACTTCAAAAGCCTTAAGGATTCCTCTCGCCTGATGCCCTCCGAAACCTTTAAATATTAGTTAAACTTTTATTGATTATCAAATCCCCGGTATGACGCAAGGAATGCCGGGAGTCCTTATTATTCTAAGGCTTTATTCAAAATGGCTGTGACAAAAGACAAAAAAGAAAAAAGAGCAATAATTTTTATAGACGGAAGTAACTGGTACCATAATGTCAAAAGCTATTTTAAAAAACCTAAAGTCATAAACTTAAAAAAACTCGCAGAAAAAATTTGTGAAAACTTTGATTTAAAATTAGAGAAAATTTATTATTACAATGGCATACCTTTAATTGAAGACAGTGAGGAGACTTATTACAAACATATGGTTTTTCTTGCTGGCCTAAAAAGACAAGGGATTAATGTTAAAACGAGGAAGCTTAAAAAAATCACAAATAAGGGTGTAACAATAAAAATAGAAAAAGGTGTTGATGTGATGATTGCTGCAGACATGGTAGATAAATGTTTACTTGAAGATGAATGTGACTGTTGTGTTTTAGTCTCTGGAGATTCTGACTTTGTCCCAATTATGCACTTAATTAAAAAACAAAAGAAAGAGGTGATTACAGCCTCTGTTATCAAAGGTTATGCTCGAGAAATGCTACAAGGAGATTTCAGATATTTAATCTTAAAAAAGAAAGATTTAGAAAGCTGCTTTAGTACATAAAAAAATGCAAAAAACAGAACAGGCAAGGATTGAAGTCAACAACTTGATAGAGGAAGCTGCAGAGATTCTTGAGCCGTGTATAAAATGTGGGATGTGTAAATCTCGTTGTGGTGTTTTCAAGGTTTTGAAGGAGGAGGCGGTTTCTCCCCGGGGGCATGCGATATCTTTAAGTAATAAAATTCTAGATAAACTTGTTTTTGAATGTAATCTTTGTAAAGCTTGTGAGGCAAAATGTCCGGTCAATGTCAAGGTTTGTGATGCTATAAAGAATGCTCGTGAAGCTATGAATTTAAAGAACAAAGAACTTGCGACAAATAATGAGATGATTGAGAATATTCGAAAGACAGGGAGTCCATTTGGCAAAGAAGGCGTGAAAGACAAAGACAAGTTATATTGTTGTTAATCAATAGATTTTTAAATCCTAAATGATCCAGTTACAAGAGGTGTAAGCCTCAGAAATAGTTCTGAGTTATTAAGATGGTCAAAAAAATATTAGTAGACATTGCGTGCATGGGCTTTTTATTTAGTACTCTAGCTGGACTAAGTCTTATTCCAAGAAGAGATACTTACACTGATGCTAGATTCTTGAGAATAGTAGAATCTCAACCCCAAAACCCCAAATCCCCACCAAGAACAGAAGCAGTATTTGAATATAGGAATGTGGGCCCCTTTGGGAATTCCCTTTTACAAAAGGATCATTTACAAGTAAGAGAAGGAAGTTTAAAGAGTGTGCTCTCTCAAGAAGAGTGTGGTGGAAAGGTTTACGATAGGGTGACTGTAAAATATAATCTTCTGGGGCGGTGGTTGCATTCTTTGGAGGCGGGAGGGCGGGTGTGGAAATAATTCTTTTACTATGTGTTGTCACAGTCTGATAGTAACAAAACAGAAAGGTTTATAAACTGGTTTTTTCTAGGATTTTTATGGTAAAAAGAATTCCTGAATGGATGCAATATGCGGTGGGTATCGGCGCTTTAACTATAGCTATGGCTTCTGTTCCTAAAATTGAAGGTTATATTGCAAGAGCTCAAGCTCAAAGAAGGGCGCAATTAGAAGCGATTGCAGAACCAGAAAGACAAAAGGCTCTAGAGGATTATGGAATAGAAAGAGCAGAAAAAGATAGAGAAGATTTTATTAGAAAACTAAATGAGGAGATAAGAAGATCTCTTGGAGAAACTACTGGGGTTTCTAATTCAACGACATATCAAGGAAAAATAGAAGGTATTCGAGCCGTCTTTGGCAAATATGCTCTAAATAGTCCATTGACTCCTGAGATGGTTGTTTCTGCTTGCGACAAATATAAAATTCCTTATGACCAATGCTTAACAGGATTAATTGTTGAAGGACATTTGGGAACTAGGGGCAGGGCAGTTAAAACCAGAAATCCAGGCAATGTTGGGAATATAGACAACGGAAAAAACAGACATTTTACAAGTGAACAGCAAGGTTTAAAGGATTATTGTGCCCTACTTGCAAGAGCATATGATACTAATCTAGATGATTTTATTAAAAATGATTTTCAAAGAAAAGACGGAACGGGGAGATATATGACTTCTGATGATGCAAAAAGAAATTACGTTTCTGTCGGAAAAAGAGTAAGGGGAATTTTATCAGGAGACTCTTAACAATCCATAACAAAAATCTTTAAATAGTAATATTGGCTAGTTTATGAATGATAAAAAAGGTGGGTGTTTTATTTTTTTTAAGTCTATTACTAGTTAGCCTTTCAATAGTCTGTGTTTCTGCAAAAATTTCTCTTAGTGAAACTTCAGGTACATATAATCTTGGGGACAGTATTTACACAACAGTCACATTAACACCGCAGTCAGTAAGGGGAATTTTTGAGATTAATCTTGTCTGTGAAGGACAAACCGTGAATCTCTATAAAATCTCTCCTGCCCAAAGTTCTTTCTCAGTTGGAGAGGAACAGAAAATCAATCATGAAATTTTATTATTGCCCGAATATATCGGAAATCTTTCTGGAAGTTGTTATGTTTCTGCAAAGATTGCAGATGAAACAGCTTCGACAAAACCCTTTCAAATTAGTGATAGCATTGCAATAACCGCAACATTGGATAAGGAGAATTACAATCCTGGTGAAATTGTGATACTTAATCTAAATGCTGTAAAGGCAAATGGAAAAAATCTTAATGGTTTTGTAGAGGGAAGCGGAGCCTTTGATTTTAGTTCTAATGTGGATAATGGTGTCAGAAAAGAAACATTAATGCTAGAAGAAAATGAAGAATCTGGAGATTATGAATTAATCTTAAATGTGTATGACAGAGATACAGAAACACTGAGGATATTAAACATTGGAAATATTTCTCTAAAGTTTAAAGTCAATCAGGTCCCCTTTTCATTACCAATTAGCCTTGGAAGTTTAGAAGCAAGGCCTGGAGAAAATTATGAATTTGGTCTTGACTTATATGATCAATCTGGAAAAGAAATGAATGGGAGTGTTTCTGTTTTGTTAATCCCTCCAAATGGAAAAGAAACCCCATTAACAGTTAATTCTGGCAGTACTGGATCTGTGACATTACAAACAAATTCAACACCAGGAACCTGGAGAATCTTAGCATCGTTTGGAGAATTAGAAGATGAAAAAGAATTCACTGTTTTGGATTTAGAGAAGATTGAATTTGGTTTTATTGAGGAAACTTCTTTATTAGTAATTCGAAACATCGGTAATGTACCTTATGATGAAGCTATTGAAATACAAATTGGAGGGAATATAGAAACGCTAAACTTGAATATTGGTGTTGGGGAAGAAAGAAGATTTAGGTTAAAAGCCCCGGATGGGGAATATACTGTGAGGGTTGCTAGTGGTGATTCTCAAGTAGAAAGGACGTTGCTATTGACAGGCAGAGCTATCTCGGTAAGGGATTCTGGTGGATTAAATGTTCTGAGTAGTTATCCAATCATATGGATTTTTATTGGAATTGTTTTAGTCGCATTAGCAATTATTCTTCTTATGAAATATAGAAAGAAAACATTCAGATTAAAAGATGGAATAAAAATGCCCCATTTTAGAAGACACAAAGAAACATCGGTTGTCCCGGAGAGTGTTCATGATAGAGAAATGTTGGATGTTTCTCGACCAAAAATCGCAGGTGCTGAATCTTCTCTTGTATTAAATGGAGACAAAGAAACTGCTGCAGTGATTGCATTGAAAGTAAAAAGCAAGTTAGGACAACAGGGCAAAGAGGATTTGAAAAAAATTATAATGGACATTTGGGAGGGCAAGGGCATGATTGAGAAGAAAGACGAATACATCATGATGGTTTTCTCTCCACTGGTAACAAAAACATTTAGTAATGAAATGATAGCCATCAAGGCAGCAAATAAACTATTTGGAGTTTTAGAACAACACAATAAAAAGTACAATGACAAGATTAACTTTGGGATTGGGGTCCATGTTGGGGAGATAATTGCAAATCTCGAAGGTAAAAAGCTAAAATACACGGGAATGGGAAACACAATTTCACTTGTTAAAAAGATGGCAGATATTTCTGGAAATAAATTGCTTGTCTCTGAAAAATTAAGAAATAAAATGGCAAGGGCATTAAAGGTTGAGAAAGCAGGAGAAATTGGAAAGACGCAAATCTTTGAAGTAACAAAATTGGCCAATGTAGAAGCAAATCAAGAAAGATTGCATGAAATTTTAAAGAGAATGTCTAGAGAAGAGAAACATGATAAAGAACTAAAGAAAGATGATTAGGGCTATTTTTTTTGATTTTGATGGAACTATTTCTGATGCTAGAGCAATAACTCATGAAACATTTATTGAAATGTTAGAAGAAAGAGGGCTGAAGTTTGATAGGGAAAAGGTTCATTCTTTAATGGGCTGGAAAATGGAGATTATACTTGAAAGGTTATCTATTTCTACGAGATTATTAAGACCTTTAAGAAGAGAATTTTATCGACGATTATTAAAAAAATTAAAAGAAGAAAGGTTAAATCTTTGTGTCTCTGTTGAACCATTAAAAAAACTTAAGAAGAAATATAAACTAATTGTAATTTCAAATTCAGAAACAAGATTTGTAAAGGCTTCTGCAAGAAAACTTAAGATAATGGGGTTATTTCATAAAATTCTTGGTGCTGAGAAATTTAAATCGAAAGATGAAATTTTAGAAAGACTATTTCGAAAGTATAAAATTAATGCAAAAGAAGCAGTTTATATTGGGGACAGATTTTCTGATGTTGAATATGCAAGGGCGGCGGGGTGTTGGGCTGTCGCGATTAGTAATTCCTGCTCCTGGAGTTCAAGAAAAGACTTATTAAAAGAAAAGCCGGATTTTATCATTGAGAATTTTTCACAACTTAGAAAAGTTATTCAGAAGATTGATTCAACTGCAAAAAAGAATTAATTATGTTATGTTCTAAATCTTTATTGTTTTTTAGAAATTTTTCAAATAAAATTTGAATCTCTTCTTTTCTCTTTGTTTTTTTCCCTTTTATCCCGGCGAGTGATGCATAAAGTTCTACTTCTTTATCTGAAAGAAAGTAGAGGGGTTTTTTTGGGTTGGTGGGGGTTTGGCCTGTAAAGTTTCCTTTTTTAATATTTAAAAAGATTTCTTCGGCTATATCTGACATATTTTCAGAGGAGAAATCTGGTTTTTTAGAAAGTTCTACTTTAAATTTTTTCTGCAAAACATATGATAAAACTTTCGTATTCAACTCTTGGGAATTTTTCAGTTTTATTATTTTATCTTTTGGCAACATTCCATATTTGCGAATAGTCCTAAATATCTTCCTCTCAAAATAATCAAGAAATTGTGATTTTGTTAATTCTTTTTGATTTGTAAACTTCCAGACAATTTTTTTATCCATTATTCATACGCTTTCTTTTGTAGTTCTGCTAATTTCTTATTCTTTCTTATCGGCGACACTATTTTGTCTAATTCTTCTGCAAGAGAATTCTTTAAATCAAGTGGATGAAGCTTTTTTGCTTTGAAATCTTTTTCTATCTCTTCATAGGTTGAATATTCTTTATTGCCCCCAAATTTTTCTGGCCTTTTTACAATGAATTTTTCTTTCTTATCTGATTTTATCGTCATTAATACGAACTTAATAAATGCCATAACGCCGTTATCAGTTTCACCGGCAACACAATCTGCATTGTTTATCTTTTTCTTTATTATTTCTTTATCGTCAAGCAAATCAATTTTACTCTTTATATCAGAAGCAGACATTTTCTTTCCAATTAACCCAGGAATTAGGGGGTTGATAATCTCTATTCTTGGTTTATATGTCAGCTTTGGGAGATTTTCTCTTGCTAAAACCATTATCTTCCTTTGGTC
>CAZYXM010000006.1:0-14937 GCA_964651205.1 Candidatus Woesearchaeota archaeon | reverse complement strand
ATCAAGGAAGTAGCCAAAAAGCTTAAGGCGCGATTGGCTTGCGGGGGAACCGTGAAGAACAAAGTGGTTGAATTGCAAGGAAACCACCGGGGAAAAATCAAAAAAATCCTGGTTGAAGAAGGATTTGACGAAACCCAAATAGAAGAATAAAACTTCAAAGGAAGAAAATGGAAAAGAAAAAAAACACAGAGAGAAAAATGGAAAAGAAAAAAGAAGAAAAAATTAGTTGCGCAGACCAATTCTGCCCAATACATGGAAAGAACAAAGCAAAGCTTCGAGGAAGAACATTTCAAGGAAAAGTAATTAGAAAATTTCCTGGAAGAATCACCCTAAGTTTTGAAAGAGTTCTACATGACAGAAAATATGAAAGATATGAGAAGAGAACCACGAAGTTACACGCAAGACTACCAGACTGTATGAAAGAAGATATTAATGTTGGGGATTATATTGAAATTGCAGAATGCAGAAAATTATCAAAAATAATCCATTTCATTGTAACTAAACTAATCAGAAAGGAAGGAAAAAATGAAAGCGATTAGTGCAAAAGCAACAAGAGGATTGAATATCGGTAGCTATGTTACGGTTGCAGACAATAGTGGCGGAAGAATTGCGAAGATTGTTGGTGTGAAAAAGTATGGTGCAAGAAAGGGAAGGCAAACGCCTGCAAAAATTGCTGATTGGGTAAAGGTTTCAATAAGGGCAGGGGATCCAAAGATAAAGGGGGAGGTTTTTGATGCAGTGGTGGTTAGACAGAAAAAACCATGGAGAAGGAATACTGGAGAGAGAATTTGTTTTTCAGATAACGCTGTGGCAATACTAAAAGATGAAAAAGGAAATCCGAAAGGTACACAGCTTAAAGGGGCTGTTGCAAGAGAGATTCAAGAAAGATGGAAGGAGGTTAGCAAAATTGCTAGCATAGTACATTAAAATGAAAAAAGATTTTTCAACATCGTGGAATTCAAGTAAGCAACCAAGAAAGCAAAGAAAGTATTTAGCTAATGCCCCCCACCATTTGAGATCAAAAAAACTTGGGGCAGCATTGGATAAGATCTTAAGAGGAAAGTATAACATAAGGAATATTGAAGTGAAAAAAGGTGATGAAGTTAAAATTATGCGAGGAAAGCATAAAAAGAAAACAGGGAAGATTTCCGAGGTAAAAACTGATAGGGGCACAGTTAGTGTTGAAGGGATTACAAATACAAAAAAGGACGGAACAAAAGTTCCAGTCTGGATTCATGCTTCCAAATTGAAGATTACTTCACTAAATACAGACGACAAAAAAAGATTTAAGAGATTAAAACAGGTAAAACCAGAAACAGAAGACAAGGTTTCAAAAAAGCCCGACCAAGTCCCGAAGGACAAAGTTGAGAAAACAAAGGACGAGCCTAAGACTAAAAAACTAAAGGAGAAAAAATAAAATGCATGTAAAAATATCTGAAATGCCAAAAGAATGGCCGATTGCAAGAAAAGGAAGAAAATATGTGGCTAAAACTAGTCACGCATTCCGTAAAAGTATTCCGATACTTTTTATTTTGAGAGACATCTTGAAAATAGCAGAAAATAGGAAAGAAGTAAAGAGAATTCTTTTAGAAGGAAAAGTAAAAATCAATAACAAGGTTAGAAAAGACGAAAAATTCCCTGTTCAAGTTTTAGATGTTATCCAAATAGAAAAAACAGGCAAGGCATACAAATTAGATATTGTCAGTAAGAAATATGCTTTAGAAGAAATAAAAGGAGACGCAGTGAATAAAAAAACTGTAAAGATTTCTGGGAAGAAAACAAGACCAAATAAAAAAGTCCAAATGAATCTAGAAGATGGGAAAAACTATCTTGTGACGTTGAAATTCTCTCCAGGGGATAGTGTGATTATTAACACTAAAGAAAATAAAATAGAAAAAATACTTCCATTAAAAGAAAACGCAAAAGTGGAGATTATTGGGGGGAAACATGCTGGCGAGGAAGGTGTTGTTAAGAAGATAGAGAATATCGGAAAGCGGAAAACATTTTTAGTAAAATTAAAAGACGGAGAAGTAAGTCTTCCCCTAAAAACAATGTTGGTGGTCGGATAAATGGCAAAGGAAAACATGATGAGAGATATCAAGATTGAAAGAGTTGTTCTGAATATAGGTGGGACTGGGGAAAAGCTAGATCGCGGTGTACTTTTGCTTGAAAATCTTACAAATAGAAAACCAATGAAAGTTAAGGCGACAAAAAGAATTCCAACATGGGGTGTTAGGCCTGGTTTAGAAGTTGGAACAAAGGTTACATTACGAGGTAAAGAAGCTTTTGCTATTTTGAAGAGACTTTTGCCTGCAATTGATAGCACATTGAAACAAAAACAAATCCAGGATAATTTTGTTTCATTTGGGATCCACGAATATATCGAAATCCCTGAAATGGAGTATATCAGAGATGTTGGGATTATGGGATTAGAAGTAACGGTGGTTTTTGCCCGGGCTGGAAGAAGAGTTGAAAAGAAAAAAGTGAAAAAAGGCAAAACAAAAAGACAAGTGGTTACAAAAGAAGAAATTGAACAGATACTAGAAAAAGATTTTGAAGTTCAGATAATTAAATCAAGGAGACACCGAGGATGACTGCAAGTGATTGGAGAAAAATAACAAAGCAGCTGAGGAGCAAACCGGCTATTTTGAGAAAGTTTCTCAAACATAACAAACCAAAAGAAAGAAAGTTTGGAATTGCTAGTAAGAAATGCGAAAGATGCGGGCGGGTTGGGGCTCATGTTGGACAATATGGCCTGGACTTGTGTAGGCACTGTTTCAGAGAACTTGCAATAGAACTTGGTTTCAAAAAATACAGTTAAAATGAAAGAAGATATTGTTGCAAATGCACTAAACCAAATAATGAATGCCAAACGAGTTGGAAAAACAGAACTAGAGATAAAAAGAATATCTGGGTTTTTGTTAAGGTTACTTGAACTTATGAAAAAAGAAGGACATATTGATTTTGAAGTAATTGAAAGCAAAAAACCTTCTGTGAAAATAAAGATAATACAATTAAATGAGTGTCGGGCAATAAAACCAAGGTACACTGTCCAAACAGGAGCAGCAACTTCAAGATATCTAAGAAGATTCTTGCCTTCAAGGAATTTCGGAGTTTTAGTTGTTTCTACAAACCAAGGTTTAATGGGCCACAAAGAAGTTGAAGAAAAGAAAATCGGAGGATGCTTAATTGCATATTTCTACTAATATGAAAATTAGAAATTTTCAATTACTCGCTTGTGGAGGACAAGCTTCGTAAAATGAAAAAAGAAATACAAACAATTATTGAAATTCCCACAGGCGTAGAAGTTGAAATCAAAAAAGATGAAGTAATCATGAAATCAGGTGGAAAAGAAGCTAAAAGAGAATTTCACTTGCCTAAAATAAAGTTAGAGAAAAAAGAAAACCAAATAATCTTTAGCTGCCCGAAGGCGACAAAAAGAGAATTAAAATTAATGAATACTGCGGTGGCCCATGTCAGAAATATGATTAAAGGGTTCAATGAAGCTTTTGTTTACAAATTAGAAATCTGCAATGTCCATTTTCCTATGACTGCAAAAGTTGAAGGTTCAGAGTTAGTAATAAAGAATTTCCTTGGTGAAAAAATTCCCAGAAGGGCAAATCTTCTTGAGGGGGTTGATGTTAAGGTTTCTGGGAATATTGTTGAAGTAAGTTCTCATAACAGAGAATTGGCAGGGCAGACGGCTGCAAATATCGAGATTTCAACAAAACTAAGGGGAAGAGACCGGAGAGTCTTTCAAGACGGGATATTCCTAACAGATAAGCCAGGGAGGAAAATTTAATGGTGGGCGGAATAATTAAAAAGAAGAAGCCGAAGTTTTTTAGGGTCGGTTGGTATAAAAGGATTAAACTTGGAAGCCAAACAAAGAAAAAAAGAAAGTGGAGATCTTCAAGAGGTCGAGATAGTAAAACAAGGTTGAAAGAAAATGGAAGACCCAAGATGCCGTCGATTGGCTATGGTGCTGACAGAAAAGCGAGAGGATTTATCAAAGGATTAGAACCAATAAGAGTTTGCTCATTAAAAGACCTTGAAAATGTGAAGAAGAATCAGGGGATAATAATTGCAAGTCTTGGTAAAAGAAAAAAACAAGAGATTATCTCAAAAGCAAATGAGCAAAAAATAACAATCTTAAACAGATACAAGGGAAAAAATGCAACTGCTTAAAAAGAAAAAACTTGCTGCAAAAACATTGAAGGTTGGGATTAATCGTATTATTTTTCCTCAAGAAAGTTTGAAGGATATTGCAGAAGCTATCACAAAACAAGATATTCTTGACTTGCATAGGGAAGGGATAATTCAAATAAAGGATAAGAAAGGTCGGAAAAAAATAGTGAAAAGAAAGCATCAAAGGAAAACAGGAAAGATTAAAAGGAGAAAGAAGGGTGGAAAGAGAGAATATGTTACAATAACAAGAAAACTGAGAAAAATTGTTAAGAGATTAAAGAACCGAAAAGAACTTGAAAATGGGAGTTATCAAGAACTGAGAAAAATGATTAAAGCAAGAAGATTCAAAAGTAAACGGCATTTGCAAGAGCATTTGAAAGAATAAAATGGCATTAAGAACACAAAAAAGACGAAGATTAGAAAGAAAAACAGATTATAAACTTAGACTGGGCCTTCTTAAATCTGGATTAAAAAGAATTGTTTTGAGGAAAACAAATAAATATGTTACTTTGCAAATTGTGGAGAGCCTTGAAGCAAAAGATAAGGTTCTAATGGGAGTAAGCTCAAAGGAATTATTGAAAAGTGGATGGGATAAAAAATTCTCTGGAAGTTTGAAATCTATCCCTGCGGCCTATCTTACAGGTATTTTATTAGCAAAAAAAGCAGATAAAAAAGGAGACTATATTGTAGATATCGGAATGTCTATCAACAAAAGGGGCGGGAGATTATACTCTGCAATAAAAGGACTCATCGATGGTGGAGTCAATATAAGAGCCTCTAAGGAAGTTTTTCCATCAGAAGAAAGATTAAATGGGGAACACTTAAAAGAAGATGTTAAAAAGATGATTTTAAAAGTAAGGGAGAAAATAAAATAAGATGGTAAAAGAAGAAGAAAAACTGACTGCAGAAGAAGCTGCTAAGGAAATGGAGAAGATTGTAGAAGAGAAAGAAGAAAAGGCTCATGAGAAAGAGATTAAGGAAAAGGAAAAAGCTGCAGAAAAAATAGAGAAAGTTGAAAAAACAAGAGAACAGGTTGATGCTGAGGCACGACTTGCGGTGTGGGTTCCAAGAACACAACTTGGTAAAGAAGTTAATACTGGAAAGGTAAAATCAATAGAAGAGATATTCAAGTCAGGAAGAAAGATTCTTGAACCGGAAATTGTAGATAAGCTTTTGAAAGTAAGAGTTGAACTTCTCCAAGTTGGACAAGCAAAGGGGAAGTTTGGCGGTGGAAAGAGGAGGGCATGGAGACAAACTCAGAAAAAAACAAAAGAAGGAAATGTTTTAACATTCTCTGTTATGGCGGTGGTGGGAGATGAAAATGGGAATGTTGGCCTTGGTTTTGGAAGGGCTTCAGAAACACTTCCTGCAAAAAACAAAGCAATCAGAAAAGCAAAATTGAATATTGCCCCAATAAAACGGGGATGCTCAAGTTATGATTGCTCTTGTGAAGAATTACATAGCATCCCGTTAGAAACAAAGGGCAAATGTTCTTCAGTTGAAATAAGATTAATGCCTGCACCACAGGGAACCGGGTTGGTGGTTGGAGATGAGGTTAAAAAAATATTAAATTTGGCTGGGATAAAAGATGTTTATGGAAAAACTTTTGGTAAGACAAAAACAACAATCAATGTTGCAAAAGCAACTATCAAGGCTCTTGAAAAATTGGGAGAGGCGAAGTATAAATGATAGTCGTAATAAGAATTCACGGAAGAGTAAATGTAAGAAAAGACATAGCAGAGACACTAAGAAGATTAAATCTTCATAGAAAATTGCATTGCATGTTTATCGACGAGAAAGATGGTGTGAAGCTAGGGATGTTAGCAAAAGTAAAAGACTATGTTTCATTTGGAGAAGTAGATGAAAAATTCATGAAACAAATTATTGAAAAAAGAGGGGCAAAAACAAAAGCTGGAGAATATAAAGATTTTTGCAGACTAACCCCCCCTGTTGGTGGTTTTAAAAGATCTACAAAGAAATCTGCTGGAAGTGGAAAGGGGATTCTTGGGAAAAATAAAGATATTGTTAAACTTTTAGAGAGAATGATAAAATGAAATTAAAGAAAAGAAAGAAGAGTTCAAGAATTCGGGGAGCAAGAACTTGCGGTTGGGGTTTTAGACAGAAGCACAAGGGGACAGGGAATAAGGGGGGGCATGGGTGGAGTGGGACTGGAAAGAGAGCTAGTCAAAAAGAACAAGTTTCCTTAATGAAGGTAAAAAAGCTTGGATTTAAAAAATATTTTGGTAAAAAAGGCTTTACCTCTATTTCAACTACAAAGAAAAGAGAAAAGAAAATTAATTTGCAAGATATAAAGTCAAACCTTTTTGATAAACCTGGACAGAAAATTGATTTAAAAAACTTTAAGATTCTCGGGAAGGGAGAAGGTTTCAAAGCAACAATTTCTGCGGAAACAGCTTCAAAATCTGCAATTGAAAAAATGAAGGGGGCGGGCGGGGAAATTATTTTACAAAAAAAAGATAAACCTGAAAAGAGTTCTAAGGATAAAGATGGCAAGAAAAAACCTTGAAGACGAAGTATTTGGTTTAACCTTTAGGAGGCTTGGGTTTTTTGATCATCGCCCTTTGAAAATGCTATTGTGGGATTTAAGATGTGGTTTTTATGAGACTATAAATAATACTTTGAGAACTAAATACAGCCAGGAACCCTGGGTTTATCCTTCACAATAAACTTATAAACCAAATTACCAAAGATAAAACATGGCATTCAGAGATATACTAAAAAATTTGCCAGAGGTCACAGCACCAAAGGAAAAGAAACTTGGATTTAATGTTAAACTAAAATGGACTTTAATTGTTCTTGTTTCATTTTTTATTCTAGCAAATATCCCCCTTTATGGGCTGGCTGGTTCTGCTTTATCAAGATTTGAATATTTAGCGATTTTACTTGGAACCTCATTTGGTTCAATTATCTCGTTGGGTATCGGCCCTATTGTTATGGCTTCTATTATTTTACAGTTGCTGGTGGGTGTGCAAATCCTAGACATAGATACGAAAACAGAAGAAGGGAAAAAGTTTTTTCAAGGCTTTCAAAAATTATTAGCTTTTGCCTTTGTAATTTTTGAGGCGATTATTTATGTTTTAATGAGGGGGTTAGAAGCTTTGCCTGGATTAGAATTGGTTGTTATCCTACAATTATGTGTCGGTGGGTTTCTGATTATGTTTATGGATGAGATTATCCAGAAATGGGGTTTTGGGTCTGGGGTTTCATTATTTATCGCCGCAGGTATTGGTTGGAGGTTATTTTCACAATTATTCCAGTTTCTTGGACCACAAGGGGGGATTGATCCTTCTGGAAAGATTCTTGTTTTGGGGTTATCTTTAATAAATGGAGACATGACCGGATTTTCATTAGCCTTGTTTGCTGTTCTTGTTACGACTGTTTTATTTTTAATTGTGGTCTGGGCACAGTCCTTAAAAGTAGAAGTTCCGGTTAGTTTCGATAGAGTCCGTGGTTATGGAATAAGATGGCCATTACCATTTTTCTATGCAGGGGTTATTCCGGTTATCTTGGTTTCAGCTCTGGCTGCAAATTTACAATTGTTCGCATCTTTATTTGAAAGCTGGCTTGGACATGCTACAGTTTTAGGTTCTTTTAGTAATGGTACTCCGATTTCTGGTTTTGCATTTTGGATACACTCGACACCTTTATTACAATCTATTATCACTGGAAGTTTCAGGTGGATCTTTGCATTGCAAGCACTTGGACATATTTTATTTTATGTTCTCCTGTCTATTTTATTTGCATTCTTCTGGGTAGGAACCTCAGGCCAAGATGCTGCGAGCCAGGCAAAAAATATTTTGAACTCGGGTTTGTCAATTCCAGGGTTTAGAAGAGATGAAAGAGTTTTAGAAGCGATATTAAAAAGATATGTGGGGCCATTAACAATCATGGGTGGGGCGGCTATTGGTTTATTAGCAAGTATGGCAAATCTTCTTGGTGCTCTTGTAGGGGGGACTGCCATTTTATTAGCTGTAATGATTTTATATCAACTATACCAAAATATAGCACAACAACATGCAATGGATATGAACCCTGCCTTTGCTAAGTTTTTTAAATGAACTTTACTAAATTAGAATATAAAAAAAGATGATAACTGAATTAATCTTGCAATATCCCAAACCTAGTATTATTGTAGTTGGTGCTATTGTGACTCTTGTTTCTACCTTAGTTACTAAATGGATGACTGACCAAGAACATTTGAAAGCGCTGAAAGCACGACAAAAAGAAATCCAAAAAGAGATTAAAAAAGCAAAGCCGGGTGATAAACTTTATTTAGAATTACAAAGTGAGATTATGCAGATTTCAGGGAAAATGATGAAGTCTTCTTTTAGGCCTTTGTTAATTACCATGGTTCCCTTTTTACTACTGTTTTACTGGCTTCGAGGACTTTATGAACCTTTAATGGGCTTTTCTTGGTTCTGGTGGTATTTTGTTTCTAGCATTGTCTTTGGAATGATTTATAGAAAAGTTTTCAAAATGGCTTAGCTAAATGCGACAAAATCTTTTTTGTTCGCTTTGCTTTTTTTACAAAGATCTTGTAGGGAGTAATTCCAAATTCAGAAATAATTCCTGTAATGTCCTTTGCTTTTGTTGCATCAAAGGGCAGGTTAATCACTTTAATTTTATTATTTTTCGCATCCCAAACTTCCCTTGGATTTCTTTTTTCTAATTTTACTTTTTTTGTAAACTTTAATGACAAACCACAAGTGTATCTTGGAATTTTGTAGAGCTTTGCAATCTTACACAATGTTGATGTGCCGATTTTATTTACAATTTTACTTTTTGTATATGCGTCGCTGCCAAATAAAAATAAATCACAATTTTTCATTGCTTGCTCTGCTGCTAAATCTGGAAAGACGAAAACCTTAATTCCTGCTTTTGCAAGTTCTTGGGCTGTTTGTCTTCCCTGCAATAATGGTTCGACTTCTGTTGTATAAACAAAAAAGTTCTTTTTTCTTTTCTTTTTCGCGTATTTTAAAATGTCAATTACAGTAGAAGAATGACAATGTGAAAAAACATTCATATTATTTCTTATTAATTTTGAACCTTCGACCGCGATTTCATTTTTCGAGTTTTTGATATACTTCATAAGAATTTTTGCTGCTTGTTTTTTGTTTTTTGATATTGAAATTATTTCAAGAGAATTTTGTAAAAGAGGTTCTGTTGGCCTCATAGAAATTATTCTTTTTAGCGAATGTCTATCACTATGATTTGCTGCTACTTTTATTCCAGCAAGGGCTATATTATTTGCCCCCTGGATTTTGACATCTTTAATATCTTGTAAAACTTTCTCGAACCTCTTTTTCATACTATAATTAAAATTCCACAATATAAAAAACTTTGCAGAAGATTTATAAGTCTGACACCGTTCTTAAAACAATGATAGAGATGTTTGTCAAACCAAAAAGAGCTGAAAGAAGGCCTTGGGAAATGTTTTTCATCGGGATTTTTTATTCTTCAATTTCATTACTTCTTGTAAGTTTTGTTTTCGCAAATGATTCGGTTTTGAGTAAATATGGTGGAATCTTAATGGTAACCTTCACGGTTATCTGTTCTCTGCCATTTATGTATTATCTAATTAAAATTGAAGAAGGAAAAGATGTTCAGATTAGTGAAAGTGGACGCTTATTAAAAGAACACTCAAAAGCTCTCTGGGCTTTAATGTTTTTATTCTTGGGTTTCGTTGTTGCCTTATCTTTTTGGTATCTTGCCTTGCCTGGAACAACAGCGACGACTTTTAATGCGCAGATAGAGGTTTTCTGTTCAATAAATAGCCCTCAAAGTTATAATTCTTGTTTACAACAACAGGGGATTACTGTTACTGGAAATGCTACCAAAACCGGACTATTAATGAGCATATTTGCCAATAATATTTATGTTTTAATTTTCACCTTAGTTTTTTCATTGGCGTTTGGGGCGGGAGCCATTTTTATTCTTATCTGGAATGCTTCTGTTATTGCTGCTGCAATTGGAATGTTTTCACAGAGTAGCCTTGCAAATCTTCCGAGTGGTTTAGTGAGATACATGATTCATGGATTCCCAGAAATCGCCGCATATTTTATTGCTGCCTTAGCAGGGGGTATTGTCTCTGTTGCAGTGATAAGAAAAGATTTAGAAGGAGAGAGGATGTGGCACATATTACATGATGCCTTGCTGTTGGTTATAATTGCTATTCTTATCTTGATAATTGCTGCACTCATGGAAGTTTATATTACGCCGAGTTTATTCTAGTGAAGAATATAAAACTATTTAAACAGATTTTATTTGGGATTTTTATGGCAGAATATAAATGTGCAAAGTGCGGGTTTGCTACAGACAGAGAGAGAAAACCAGAGACTTGTGTGTATTGTGGTTCTAAAGATAGTCTGGCTGAACTGGAAGATGCAGAGCAGTTGCTTTGGGGGCCTTGATGACGTGGTTATTTATTCCAATTCTGATAAGTTTTCTTCTTGTATTGCTTGGGTTGCCTTTATGGATTAAGACTTGTAGAAACATTGGTTTACTATGGGAAGATATGAACAAGATTGGACATCCAAAAAATGTTGCGGCCTCTGGGGGGGTGGTGGTGGTTATTGCTTTTATCGTCGGTGTTTTAAGTTATGTTGCGATTACTAGTTTTGTTTATGGGGCTTCGGGATATTCCTTGCAAATCTTTGCAATGGTCTCTATGATTTTGGTGCTTGCTTTAATAGGTTTAGTCGATGATTTATTGGGGTGGCGGCATGGGGGTTTGTCTTGGAAACTAAGGTTGGTTTTTGCTCTTGTTGCTTCAATCCCTTTAGTGGTAATAAAAGCTGGAACGAGTGCCATGATTTTACCTTTTTTGGGGGCTGTTGATTTTGGGGTTTTTTATGCTCTTGTTTTAATTCCGTTGGGGGTGGCGGGGGTCACAACTGTTTATAATTTCTTAGCAGGCTTTAATGGATTAGAATCTGGACAGGGGATTTTAGTTTTGTCGTTTCTTAGCTATGTGGCCTACGCAACCGGAAGTTCCTGGCTTGCTTTAATTGGGCTTTGCATGGTTGCTGCACTCCTTGTTTTCTTTTTATACAATAAATCTCCTGCAAAAGTCTTCCCCGGAGACATTATGACTTATGCAATTGGAGCACTAATTGTGGGCATGGCAATACTTGGGAATTTTGAAAGAATAGCTGCAGTGGTATTTGTTCCTTATTTAATTGAAATGGTTTTGAAAGTTCGTGGAAAAATTAAGCTGAAAACAGGAAAATTTCCACACTCCTTTGGAATTCCGGATAAAGATGGCAATCTAAAAATGCCCTATAAAAAGATTTATGGATTGACTCATTTTTCAATCTGGTTTTTACATAAATTCAAGAAAGGGGTAACTGAAAAAGATGTTGTTTATTTTCTCTTCATAATCCAAATTATTTTTATCTTTATTGGATTTTTGATGCTGTGATAAGCTTTTTATTTGTTTGCCAAACCCAAAATTGAGAAGTTTTTGACAAAAACCCTTCTTTTTTATAAATAATTTCGATGAAATCTAAAAAAAGATGAAATCCAAATCCCCCCAACACCCACCAAAAAAAGACAGATAAATAACCAAGAAAAAAGAAGATTATAAAAGCTTCTATACCGTGCAAGAAAAAAATTGACTTTTTACATGACTCTTTTTCTTCTTTAGAAAACACCCCCTGTCTTTCTTTCATCTGCATTGACCAATCCCAAAAAGATCTTGGGTGAATCTTTTTTGTCTTCACCACAAACCTAATGTAATGGTCTATATCGATAAAAATTGCAGATAAAAAAATAATTATCCCAGATAAAATAGGAAATCCAAAGAAGTAGAGTAAAATATAAGTAAAAACAAATCCATAAAGCACATGCCATTTAGGCATCATTAGTAGAACCTCCAAAAGTTAATCTTCATCTTCCAATTGTCTCGCTATATCTGCAAATGCTGGTCTTGTAAACAAAATTCCGATTGTAATTCCAATCAATGTTGTGACTGCGAAACCTTTTAATAACCCTGCAGAGGCCGCCCCAATTCCAAAAATAGATAATGCGCCTGTTAGGGGAATTAGAGCTACGAACGTTGTTGCAAAGGCTGTCCCAATAATAAATAATGCTTTCTTGATTTTCTCTTTTAATGATTCCCCTTTTACATGAGATTGGTCGAGGATTACTATCTGAGAGTCGATTCCTGTTCCTATTGTTGCAATTATGCCTGCTATTGAAGGCAGGTCAAGATTCCATTTAATCAATGCAGCAATTCCCAAAATTATTAAAACTTCTGAGGATGAAACTAAAACTAGGGCGACAGAGGATTTTAGACTTTTATATCTTATTAAAACAACTATGAAAACAGCAAGCACTGCGAACAACCCGCCAAGAAGAATCTGCTTTGTAAACTCTTGTCCAAGTTTAGGAGAAATCCGGTCCATTTTCAGAATCTTAAGTTTAAATGGTAAACTTCCTGTAATTAAAACTGTTTGAAGTTTCTTCATGTCTTGGTTGGCATTTTCTATAGCTTCTGCTCTTGTTGTGCCAGAACCTGAACCAGAAATTTGAATTTGTGTTGCAACTTTTCCCTTTAGGTCTGCCCCAATATTCAGAGAATCTGTTAATTTCCCGTCTAGATAAAAGTCAATTGTCTTTTCCAAATATTTCCCACCGGAAGTAGAATTAATCTCCAACCCCTCGGTGATATCTGCGTGGTGCTGTGCTGCTTTTTCGGAAAGATAAATAACAAACCGGAAATTACAAGCTTCTCCCCCCTCAACTGCAAAACATTCTGTGATTCCTGCGTCTTGTCCTGATCTGCCCACATAAGTTATGTCTTCGTTACCCCCTACAAAAACAGTTTCATTTCCAATCTTAGCTTCGAATTTTCCTTGTTTTGCGATTAATTCTTGTAAGTCCTCTGGTGTTGAACCAGCGACTTCGACCAACATGAAATTTTTTCCTGATAAATCTGAAATTTTTCTTAGCTGGACATCTGTCAGACCATAAACATTTAATCTTTCTTGAGAAACTGCAATTAAGTCGTCTACTTGTGCTGATGTTAAATCTTCCTCTGCTGCAACTAAAGCACGGGCGCCACCCTGTAAGTCCAACCCTGTTTGAATTCTTGTCGACGGAATTCCTGAAACAACAATCTTATTAAATTCTTGTGGTGAAAAAAGAGAAATAATTTCTAAATCTTCAGTGTTTATCTGAATCTTCTGCTTCTCACTTAAAAGAGAATTAATTATTTCTGTATAAGACCCTAAGTCTATAATTTCTTGGTTATTTATTTGTTTTATTGTCATCCCTTGTCTTAGGCCTTGTTCAAAAAGCGTTGAGTTTTGGTCTACTGATTTTACTAAAACTCCCTTCTCCATAAATGTTGGAGGGATAGAGAATATTGAAATTAGCGAGGCTATTATTAATGCAATTAGCAACCATATTCTAAATGTAATCTTAAAACTCATCTTCCCTCTACATACCATTTAATTATTGTTGCATTTGCAAGCCACGTGCTCAACATATCAAATCCAAGGCCAATTAACAAAATTATGAAAACTTGGTTTAAAACTGATTGAAAATTCCAGACAACTATAAGGGTTGTTGCGACTGCAATTATTGAGGTTAATGTCATGGTAATTCCTGTTTTAAATGCGCTCCAGATTTCCTGATTTACAGAATTTTTCCTCCTAAGAACTCTTGTTGTTAAAAGAATGTCTGTGTCTACTGAATAACCAATCAACATTAGAAATGCTACGATTCCTGCGGTTGAAATTTTTATTCCTAAAAAATTAACTAGTGCCAGGGTTAAAACAATATCAGAAAAAGCCGAAAGAATCACAGCAAAACTTGGAATTGAATTTTTAATATAAAGATATAACAAATAAACCATAATAACAACTGAAACAATTAATTTTAACATGAAAAACGAGCCTGTTAAAAAACTTCCAAGGAGAATACCCAAGAGGAGATTTAAGATAACTGCCAAAGTTTTAATCTTCTTCCCTTTTGCAAAAATCAAGAAAACAACCGCAGACATCCAAAAGAATGCTATTAAAACGGCGACCACAAGTTGCTTGTAGAAGTTTTGTCCAAGTGATGAAGAAACAGTCTCAATGCTTGAGTTATCTGAGTTTAATCTTTCTCCAAGAAAATCTTCAAGGAGTTTGATGGCATTATCTGTTTCTGATTCTGGAACAGTGACTATTGCCTGAATTTGTTTTCCAGTGTTATCTGTCAGTGCTCTTATTTGGTGGTCTTGTATTGAAGAGATTGTTTGTTCTATCTCCCCTAATGGTTTATCTGTAAACAAAGAAATAACAGTCCCACCCGTAAGAGAAACATCTTTATTAATTAAATCTCCGGTTTGTATATAAAAAAACGCTAAGTAAGACAAGGACAAGACTAAAAGTATTATAGGGATAAACAATATCTTTTTGTAATTCTTATTGTATTCTTCACTTATGTTTTTCATTTGTAGATGCGCGGGCCGGGATTTGAACCCGGGTCACAAGCTTGGAAGGCTCGAATTCTACCACTGAACTACCCACGCATAGTTTAGTCTAAAAACGAGAGTATAAAAAGCTTTTTAAGTTTGCTTAGGATAGGTTTTTTGGGAGGGGGTGCCGGAGTGGCCAAACGGGCTGGACTTAAGATCCAGTGGCTTATGCCTTACGGGGGTCGTATCCTCTCTCCCACATTGTTTTGAATAAATGTAACAACATTCAAGAAATCATTTTTTCTATCCAGGGGATCTTTTTTTAA
>CAZYXM010000005.1:0-15401 GCA_964651205.1 Candidatus Woesearchaeota archaeon | reverse complement strand
TTCCTAGAAACCTCATATATCTCGTTTTCAGCGCCCCCCAAGAGAAACCCCCCGATGCTCGACCAGGCCCACTGCCCTATGCAGAGTAGCTCCTGTTTGCTTGCCCCTTGAAAGATCCATAAAATCAGGGGTTCTTTCTGTTCTTATTATTTGATTTTGTTGCCATTTTCTCTGTCTGTGAGTTTCTGATTCTCCTTCCACATCTTCATAGATAAGTTTTGCTTCGTCATAAGGATTTGTTTCCTCTTCCTTTTTCTCTTCCCCAGGCGCATTGAAAACAGAACCTTCTAAATTTCCTCTCTCTGGCATTTCTTCAAGATTTCTTATTTGTTGTGTTTGTCCTGTGTCTTCGAGTATAATGTCTTCTGGTCTTAGAGTTGAAACTTCTTCTTTGAACTCTGTATGCTCTTGTATTGAATCTGGTATTTCTTCTTCTATTTCCTCATTCTCTTTTTTTATTTCTTGTTTTTCTTTAGAATCTTGTTTCTTTTTTGCCATGATTTATTTAAGAACAAGGGATTTAATTATTTTTCTCTTGTTAATTTTGGGGTCTATAGAGCTTAAGGCCAACTAGTTATCAAATCCCTCTGGAGAAGAAGCCATGCCATGCGCTTTTTTGTAGACGTCATAGATTGTATAAAGTGTTTTTTTCGCTGTCACTCCAGAAATTTTTCTAAGGTATTCTTCGACATAATTATCTTTTTTTATTTCATTCAAGGTAGTAACGTCTTTCTTATTTTTTCCTTTTGATTTTTTTTCTGATTTAAATAAACCAAACAATGCTGAGAAGGGGTTTGTATCGTCTTCTTTCTTCTTTTCTTCTTTTTCTTTTTTGTCATCACCCAGATATTTATCTAAGTCATCTTTTAAAGAGTCTAATGAAACCTGTGTGTTTTCTTCTATGAATTTTAATCCTTCTTCTATATCTTGCTTTTCTAATTCTTTTTCAAATAATTTTAGTTCTTCTGAATTTAATGAATAAGAATCAAAAGTCATGTTAACTCTCCCCCCAAATCCATAAGCATAGTCTCCTTTTTGAGTCGCTCTTTGTCCAAGATGTCCCCGATAAGTCATTGAAATTAAGACACAACTAGCATAATCTCTTCGGGGTTTATAATTTTTAAAACTTGGCGGCAGTTCTCCGGATTCAACTAAGGAATCAAATTTCAGATTTCTCTTTCCTAGTAAAGTCAATTCAAACATTGAAGTTGAAAATGCGCTGACTAGTGCAGGATTTTTATCAAAACCCTTCATTCTTAATTCTTCTGCTGCTTTGAGATATGGGCGCGCCCATTTTGTGTACAATTTGAGAGATTCAACTTCAGTTTTTAGATATGATTTTTCAATTGCAAATCTTTTTTTCAATTCGTCTTGAGATTTCTCTTTCCATTTTAAAAATTCAGATAATCTTGGAATCAAAATCCTTTTTACTTGGTCGTTTATGATTTCCATTTTTTTTACATCCTCTACATTATTTGCCATCATGAAGGCTTCTCTTAATGTTGTGAATCCCATTTCATAAGACATTTGGTGTATTGAACCACGACCACGTTTCATATCTACATTGTCTAACCAGATTTGTTTTAAGGCCAATAACCCTGCTTCTTTCTTCTTTGTATCTGAAGAATTAGCGTCGTCATAGTGCTCAATCCTAATTTCAAATTCTTTTAAGTCATAAACCAAATTGAGAACTGTTTTTATTACTTGATTAATCATACCCATGATTTTCATTCCTTCTTCGTGCATTCTTGTTGCTTTTTGTCCCATTTCAGAATGTTGGCCAGAACCGGGTGCAGCTGCAAAATTGTCTGTTATCTTTTGAACATCAAGCCCCATGTCTTGCATAAAATCTAGAATCCAATAATACACAGGCTCGATTTGATTTGTCTGTGCGTCATAAGTCATTGTGAAAGATGATAGTGGTGCCCCCTTTTTGTATCTTGCAATCTTTCCAATCACATCTTTTATTTCATCTGCCATAGAATATTAAGAATAAAGAGATTTTTAAACTTTTTAGTTTTGCAATCACTCTTTTTTAGAATCAGGATCCTTGTTTTTTCTCACCCAGTTGACTTTTCTATTGTCTCTTTTCATTTCTGAGTTTTTTCTGCATTTGCTTGAACAGAAAGGTTTTGCAGTCCCATCTCTTTGTACAACCATTACACCACGAGGATATTCATATTGTTCTTTACAAAAACTGCACCTAGGCATCTTTTTCTCCCCCAAATTGTATTCTTTCAGCACCGGGTAAATCATGTATAGGAGTTGGAAAAACAGAATTTCTAAGGTCTCCTGGAACCCTTTCTGTAACTTGAACATAATGTGCCCCCCTCCAAGCAACAACTGGATGCCCCATACAAGCCATTGTCTCAGCTACTTCTCTTGATGTGTCCTTTAATTGATGGTATACTTGTTTAGCAGTTCTCATAACGTTTCTATTTCGCATTTTAGCTAAACGCCCCCTTTGAAATTCTTCTATGCAATCTTCTCGATTCAATTTCAGTTTCCCTTAACATTAATATGTCTCTTTTTTCTACAGGTCCACGGACATTTCTCCTTATTTGTTTTCCCATATTTCTTCCTTGTAGAACACGACATTTTACTTGAATTAATTCTCCACGCATTCCTGTCCGCCCAACTATTGCTTCTATTACTGCTGGAACTGCTCCAGATTCTTCCATGATTTTATCAGAGCCTTTTGAGGATTCTGACTTTCCCTGTCTACTTCCTTGTTGTTTCGCCATTTTATTTATAGATTTATTTTAATGAGTCAAGTTTTGCTTCGCCTTCTTTGATTATTGCGACTGCAGCTGTTGACACGCTTATTCCTGTTGAGATCCCTAGTTTTTGTTTTGAATCGACTTCAGCAACTTTTATTCCTTTTTCTTTTGCGATTATAGGAAGGTGTTGTGTTAATTCTTTTGGTTCAACATCGGTTGCGACAACAACAAGTTTTGCTACTCCACGTTCAATAGCTTTTGTAACTTCATTGATGCCTTTGTCAACTTGGCCTGTCTTACTTGCTTTTTCTACTATGTCGTATATTTCTGTCATGTTTTTGTTCTAAGTTTAGTTAAATGACCTCGAGAGAATTGATATCCTCCCAGCATAGCTGGTCATTGGTATAACTATTTTGAAAAGTTGGTTTATAAATCTTTAGTTTGTTTGCTTTGTGTATAGAGTCTGCCATTTTATTCTCTCGCTCTTTCATTTAAGCCCAATTTCTCATCAATATAACCTGTCAAATCGTCAATGTCTTTTATATTTTGCCATTCATTTACTTATAGCCTTAATCTTTGTAATTTTTTCACAGACATTTCATGTCTTGATTGTTCTTGTTTCGCTTGTTCTCCAATTCTTTTATAAAATTCTGCTTTTCCATGAGAGGGTCCCCACGAAAGAAATTCCAATGCCCCCTCTTCAGAAACAGAAGCCATAAAATATGCATCTTTATCTCCTTCCCTGAATCCATAAAGAGAGTATGGTCCAACAGGAGTCTTCAAATGTCTCTGTAAAATACAATGTTCATCATCTAAGGAGATGCCTTCAAAATCTTCTCCAGGTTTTCTTAAGTTTTGTTTATCTGCCATTTTCAATTTGTATCACTAGAACTCTTTTTCCTTTTCAGGTATTGTCAAAATGGCATCTTCACTTTTAAACTTTTCGATAGGTAAAAAAGTTGACCCGAGTTAATGATTTTTAGCCCCTAACAACTTTCGATGAACTGCCACATATCTCCTTATAAAATATCTGACAAAATCTTCCTCCTCTCCTGCCAAGGCCTTATAATAAGATTTTCTTTTTTTGTATTCTACAATCATTAAAGGATATCCGCTATGCCATAAAAGATGATTCATAATCAGTCTTCCGATCCTACCATTTCCATCACCAAAGGGGTGTATCTTTTCAAATCTATAATGAACCATTGCTGCAAATTCCACAGGATTAATCCCCTTCTTTTTATTAATCAACTCCAAAAGATCTTGCATCAATTCCCTTACATATTCCCAGTCTGGAGCGATATAGGATCCTACTCGAACATTATAATCTCTAAACTTTCCAGAGATATCTTCCTTAGTTTCACCAAAAATCTCCTGGTGCCATTCAAAAAGTGTCTTGGCCAGAATCTTGCTTTTATGGTTAACCATATTTAAAAAAACCTTTGAGTGTCCCTCGGTCTCTTTTATATCTCTTAGAGGTTTATTCGGAGCAATCTTATCATGAATAATTTCCCTAACTTCCTCCTCAGTAATTGTATTTCCCTCAATAGCATTGGTATTATATGTAAACGCTATGGACATCTCTTCCAGCTGTTTTTCTCTTACTGTTTTGGGGTATCTCTTCCAGTTCTCTTCAAAACCTTTTTTTATTGATTCAAGCTTTTTGTAGAGTTCTTTTTGTAATTCTTGTCGAAGGTCTCTCTTTATCTTTTCAATATTCTTTGGAATAGATTTACCCAAATACTTCTCCTTTGTAACTACCTTCGTTCCCTTCCTGTAAGAATGCTGAAGATAATAATATTCTTCATTTCCCTTCTTTCGTTTCAATACTCTCATGTTTATCTTACCATTACAAACTATTTAAATGTTTGTTTTTAGTGTATTTTGTAATGTAAGCTTTCTAACTCGAGTCACATCTCAAAACCTTAAAATTAACTCAACAGCGTCGGTAAAATGGAAAATGCTCCCGCCGAGAGTGAGACATTTTCGTACAGTGAGAAAGAGGTATAAGGTGTTACACGAGTAAACACTCTGATAAGAGACTACGACTTGGATGTTTCCCACATTACTTTAAAATAATTTCTATAAGATTGTGCTATGTCCTTATTTTTTATCAGTATAATAATCGGTTTCTGCTTTATCATATGAATTGAAACATAGTCCCCAAAAATTGTTGTGCTAGCCTCCGAGCCTGCATCAAGATACCTTGTCTTAATATTTTTGAGCTTGGTAAATTCATGTCCCTTCTGCTTTTCCGACATAATTATTCTTCCACTAACTCCTTTTTTTTCGAGCTCTTTCCCAATTGCAGGTGCCTCATATAACGCCTCATATGCTCTCCCCGTTGCCCCGAATGAATCAAAGCTAGAAGCGTTCTTCAGAAATGTTTGGAATAAAGTACGCATTCCTTCCTTTCCCTCTAGAACCTTAATTTCTACCTCCTGAGAAGACTCTTTTTTGATATTTGTGAGTTGCCCAATCAAATCTGTTACCATTGCCTCCTTACTTTTTATAGAATTAAGAAGGCTTTGTGGATCCGATGCAGAGAATATCTTTTTATTTTCTCTGATAACACAACTTACATGCCCCTTCTCAATTAGATGATTCAGAATTGTATAACTCAAAGTCCTATCTATTCCAAGATTTTTAGCAATCTGATTAGCAGAAAGTTCTCCTTTCTTAGTCAACTCCAGGTATACCTTAGATTCATTGCCAGTAAGTCCTGCTGCCTGTAGTTTTTCTTGCATATCCATGGTGTTGTGATTAAACATAACAACTTAAGTTTATAAGGTTTATGGGGGAATATATTTTGTGAGGGATTGACTTCAGGGAATAGTTCTGGGAGAAATAAAAATGAAACGAAGAAGTTATAGATTAAATGAAGATGAAGAAACCCCGCTTAAGTTGGAACTATGCTCCATCCCCCTAGATAACTGGAGGATTTTTGGATCTTTAACTAGGGGGAATACCCGTTCTGGTGTTGGTGAAGCAAGGACCCTCTACAAACAATTAGAGGTATCTGTTCAAAGAAAAGATAACTCTTCTCCGTTTTCACTAAGAGAGATTTATTATACTTATGAGGTTACTCTAAAAAAGAAAGGGTTCATGGCAGTCTCATCTAATCGATCTTCAATAAGGGAGTATTGCCATCAAGCAAGACAACCTATTGCACAAACTGTTTACAACCATTTAGGAAATAAAATAGAAGAAAGCTTAAGGTTGTTGGGGCAAGAAGAAACAGAAAGGCTTAGTAAAAAATTTAGGGGATTTATGGGGTATCAGAATGAAACAACAAAATAAATTCAAAATAAAAAACCTAGCAGACTTGTTAGTGGCAGGAGCAATTTTCTCCGGTACAATTTACGGGTGTGAAAAATTAGGAATCAGCCAGGCATTTGAAGATTATAATAAAATGGTTTGCCATGCTTCTTACGAGGGTCATAAAAGATACCCTTTAGTTTTTTGGGGACACTATGGAAATCCAAAACACGCAAGTGAAGATTTCAGAAAATATCAGAGAGCAGTTACTGATGGGATTCTAGGTTTAGTTGGATTGGGAGCTTCAGGGGTACTACTTGGTAACCTTAGAAAAAGAGAATCTTATTTAGAAAGTGATTAGGCCCTGGAACACTAGCAGAAATTAAGATTGATGTTGAAGTTCAAACCAGAGAAAAACTTCTCGAACTAATTAAAGAGATAAAAAATAAGTTCAGTGTGAGAGATATGCAAATCTTGAATTTTAAAGAGTATTTGAAATTGGAGAGTATCCCAAGAGATCATCAAACCCCTTCTTCAGCACCCTTGGTTTCTTGTTCAATCTTCTTAAGTTTCTCTTCAATCTTTTTCTCTTCTTCTTTTAATTTGTCTTCTGCAGATTTAGCAGCTCTCTTTTTCTTTTTTGGTTCTTCTAATATTAATTCTTCCCCTGCAAACTCTTCCAAAGATGGAAGTTTCTTTTTTATTCCGTGCGCTTTCATGTATTCTCTTGAGAGGAGCCAGAAAACTAATCCAAGAGATTTGTTGCTGTGATTGTTTGCTATGATTAGAACGTCGATGTCGTTTGTGTGGTTGTTTGTGTTGCATATTCCGGCCACAGGTATCTGTACTTTTTTAGAATCTTTAAGTGCATTTGAGTCTAGCCACGGGTCGCAGACCATCAGCATTTTGGTTTCAAAGAAATTTGAAAGTTGGGTGTTTGTTAAGATTCCTGCAGGATATTTTTTTGTGAATAATCTAACACCAGTAAGTTCTGAAAACATCTGGGCTGCTCTCCAACCTGCTTCTCTTTTACACACAAGTGTCCATTCATCGGGTTTGTATTTTACAATAAAATCAATTCCATCTTTTAATTTTTTATCAACAAGGAGCGTGTTTAGAATTGCAAGCCCGTCAAGTCTTCTTCTATAAACATATCGCCTCATAGTTGGCGTGATAACTTTTGTTCCCAAATACGACGCTGTTTTAATGTAATCTTCTAATGATGTGAGAATTGTTTGGTCTTTTGTCTCTGCTAATGCCTCATCTTTTTGGATTGGGGCTTTTATCTTGTTTTTACTATCTTTATCTTTTGTAATCTCTAATTCTTTTTCTATTTTTTTTGGACTCATTTTATAATAAAGTTCCAGGAGTTGAAGCTACTTTCCGAGGATTTTGCACCTGGTTATATTTTTATCTTGTCTTTTGGGTTTTTAAAGGTTTGTTTTGGGCGGTGTATTAATTAATCTACAAGATTTATCTATGGTCTTTAGCATACAAATCCTTATTAACAGATTGGAGCAACAAGAGACATGGATTTTAAAGAAATTATCGGCCGTAATCCCCATTTGACACTTCCTGATTTACAGGAACTTCAGAGAACTTATGACGAACAATTTGTAGCTACAAAAGGGTTTGTTGGATTTGATAAGGTAAGGCACACCTATGCCCATATGGGTAAGTTGCTGGGAAGACTAGCAGAATATATTCATGAGATGGAAGAGCACCCGGATAGTGTTTCTGATGTAGATGTTAGAACCAAGGTGATTCCAGATTTATTAGTTTATGCTGCTTGGCTTTCAGGGGTCTTTGATGTAGATGAAGAACAAGCCTATCTTACAAGATTTGTTGGGAATATTAAAAGGTTAAATGCAGATAAATTTCCAGAAGAAAAAATTAGAGAGTTAGAAGTTCTTCTTAAAGAGAGATTTGAAGTAGAAAGCGATTCCTAAGAAATCTTCTTCTCAATATCCACAATTCTCTTGAGTTTGATTAAACGCTCTCTGCCACGAATGCCGATTTTTACAAAATCGGCTTGGAATCCGATAGCTAAATCGCACAATGTTGTATCCATTGTTTCACCAGAACGGTGAGAGAAAATTGTTTTGATATTTTCTTTTTTACATAATTCAATAACTCTGGAAACTTCGACTAAAGAACCAATTTGATTTGGTTTGATGATAATTGCATTTATTGAATTATTTCTTATTGCCCTTTCTAATCTTTGCAAGTTTGTTGTTGTCAAATCATCTCCGATGATTAATGCCTCTTTGTTCTCTTCAGAGAGGCTTGAGCGTAGTTCTCTAAATCCTGAAAAATCTTCTTCTTGTAATGGATCCTCCACATAAAAAATGTTATATCTTTCAATCAATTTTTTTATATAATCTATTTGTTCTTTTCTATCCCTTATTAATTGTTTATTTTTGTATTTGTAATAGCCTTTCTTGTCACAGAATGTTGATGCAGCAATATCTAGACCAATTCTTAAATCAAATTGTTGTGCAAGAATAAATAGAATTTTAAGAACCTCCTCATTTGTGAGATTCGTTTGCCAACCACTTTCATCTCCCTTTTTTATTTTTCTTGTTTTTTGGTATTTTCTTATTAGTGTTCTTGCTTTTTCATGTGCTCTGATGTTTTTTGTTATTGCTCTTGAAAATGTTTTTTCATTTGGTATTAATAAAAATTCTTGGAAGTCTGGTTTCTTTGATAAATGAGAATGAAGCCCACCCTCAATGCAGTTTCCAACAGGCATAGGCATTCTTGGTTTTTTTCCTTCGAGAAGAAATTCCCATAATTCTTTTTTGTTTTCTGCTGCAATTGCTTTTAAGATGGTTGCTTCTAAGAGATATGTGATGTTCCCGCCAAGTTCAGAGAACTTGGCTTCAAATGCTTTGATTATTTTTTCTAATTCTTTTAAATCTTCAAATTTTTTCCATTGTAAATCTTTTCTTTCGAATCTTGAGCATAAGATTTTCAACATTTTGTAGCTCCAGTTTAACCCACGAATGTTATATGCTCTTACTTCGTGGACCCCTGTTGATTTCCCAGAAGGTGCTGAGCAAGAAAATTTTCCACGGTTTGTTTCTAATATTAATTGTATTGTTTTTTCTCCACGAGAATTCCGAATTATCTTTGGCACCAAATTTTTTATATACATGATAGAATTAAGGAGGGTTTGTTTATTAATTTAACTGAAGGGTTATTAGTCTTAGAAAGGGTCATAAGGAGATTTTTAGAAGTGGATAAATAGAAAATTATTTCTCACTATCATCGTCACTTGTTTCTTCTGATAAGTCAGCACCAACATCATGGGATTCTTCTTCAATTTGTTCTTCGTTATTAAATTCTGACTTCATTTCTTCGCCAATCTTAGCTTCTTCTCTTGCTTCTTTTTCAGCTTCTGCTTTTGCTTCTTTTTCTCTTTGTTCTTGTGTTTTTTCTTCCACTTTAACTTCTTTTAATTTTTCCTCTGTTTTCTCTGGCATTGGCCTATTTATAGAGATAGGCAACACACCCGAGTCTAATTCAGCTTCAGCAAGTCTTAAAGGGTCGAAATTCAAATTTGACATATCTTCACTTTCCATTTTTAATAAAAGAGGGGCATCCATAGATAATTGTAATGCTCTTGCACCAAGAATTCTTGCTCTTTCATATCGAGAAAACTCCTCTTGTGTTTTTTCCATCTTATTTTCCAAATACTAGTTTAGTTACCTTTGGGTATTGTTCTTTATATTTATCTTCAATAAGCTTTAAGATTTTTTCCATATCTTCTTCAGAAATTGTGCCTTCTTTTCCTTTTTGCATTGCAGTTATTCTCGGCTCTCCCTTATTTTCACAGATTGCAATACTTAATCTATATTCTGAGATTTCCTCTTCTTCTCTTGATGGGTCTATCACAAGACCTTCTCCAATTTTGTGGATTGTTAGATTAAAGGACATTGCTTCCTTGTTTATTGGTAAGGGGTTTTTGCTTAATTGATGCTCTGCTTTTTCCTCTTCTTCATTGTATACTGGAAGCTTAGCATTTGCAAGCGCAATCAAGGCTGCCAAAGAACCTGCGTCAAGCAAATTTCCGTCGTTGTTTATTGCATAAATATCTAATGCTATCATCCATACTTTTTCACCCTTTTCGATACACAATTTTTTGAAGTCAATAAATCCAGATTCTCTGATTCCTCTGTCTATGACTCTTGCCATTTCAATTGCCCCAATTCTTGGTGGGCCCATTTCAAAATTATTATCTGCCATTGGACCAAGTTCCATTGTTGTGCTTAATGTTCCTTCGTCTTCATGATCTGGGTAGGGGGTTCCGATTGATAATTTTACACCGCAGTAAACTTCTGTGTTTCCTAATTTTAATGCACAAGACCCTTCTGCATTTTCACTGATATTCATTTCTACTTTTATATCTCTAAATTCTTCTAATGTTCTGTTGTCAAATCTTTTGCCCTTATTTAGGTATTCAGTTATTCTTTGTTTTTGTATTTTAGATATCATGCTGTTACCTCTTTTCCAGGATTTTTTAGTGCTTTTATTTGCAGATTTAATATTTTCTCACTTGCTTCTTTTCCAAGTGCGATTGCTTGTTTTAATTCTGTAGGAGAAATCTTTCCATCTAGTTGTAATAATGATATTTTTTTGGATCTTGATGTGAAGGCCATTGGAATGTCTGTTGAACCTTCTCCTTCTCTGTAGTCTTCTTCGTCTTTATCTACGTCGACAACCAGGGTTTTATCTATTTTTCCAATTGCTGTTGCGGAGATTAATTCTTTCATCGGCACGCCTGCGTGTGCTAAAGCCATTGCTCCAGCATTAAGACCTGCTACTCTTGTTCCAGCATCTGCTTGCGGAATTTGGATAAAAACATCAACTACTGAATTTGGAAATGCATCCAAGTCTATGCATTCTGAAAGTGCCCATTCTGAAACCTTACTAATTTCTTGCCCTCTTCTGCTTAAACCTGGTCTGATTCTGTCCCATACTGAGAAAGACATCATTTGGTATGTTACTCTGAGGATTCCTTTTTGGGGGTTTTCCTTGTGTTTTGGATGTAATATTCTTGGACCTCTTACAACAGCGAACGCTTTTGTTTTTCCACTTTGAAACATGGCACTTCCATCTGCACTTGGAACGACATCTACTTGTGCTTTCAAAGCACGGATTTCATCAAAGGTTCTATTGTCTATTCTTTTAGTATAACTCCCCTGTGTCTTTTCTTTTTTTGTTTCTATTTTTTTTACAGTCATTTTTTCTTTTCCAATGTTTTAATAAATTCTTCAACTTTTTCAGTTAGACCTGAAATATACGAGTTTTCACATATGAATTCCATGATTATTTTCGCTTTTAATTCGTTTTCAATTTCAGTTGCCCTTACCCACACTATCCCGTTTTGCCCAACAGTGATTTCACAATTTGTTGCGTTTTTGATTATGTTTACCATGCTTCCTTCTTTGCCAATTACTCTGGGAACTTTATTAGGATTTATTGTGATTAATTGGCCACCTGTTAATTTTCCACAGCCTCTTTGTTTTACTGATAAATCAATACTGCTTTCCTCTGCTGTCCAGATTTTTGCACAAACCATATCACCAAAATCATAGTGGTCTTTTAGTTCTCCTTTTGCTACATATCTTGGTACTTCTGATACTGCTAAGAAGCCATTAAAGTGCCCCCCAAAGTCAATTACCCAGCCACGATAAGTGATGTTTACAACTTGGCCGATTAGGATGTTTCCTCTTCGAGGTAAGTATGTTCCAGAAAGAGGGATGACTCTGACTAGTCTATCTGATATGTCTGCAAGACCGTATCGTCCTGCCACAATGTCTTTTTCTTCTCTTCGTGTTCCGTCACCCGGCAAGAAATCGTCTCCTTGTATAATCGTTTCGCCAGGCACTACAATTTTTCTTTCTTCCATTGTATGCATATTTTAGAATTTTGTAGGGTTTATAAAGGTTTTCCCTGTGATTGGATATTGAACCTTAGGTTGCTTTTTAAAAATTTGATAGGTTATTATTGTTAGGATTATCAGAATGATAAGGGCGACAGATAACCAAACCAAAATCTTTTTCACTTTTTCTTTCTGAGAGGTCAATATTTCTTGGGTTGTATCATTTTCTACTTTTTGTACCTCGTCAGAATCTTTAATTGCTTCTCCTGTTTTATTTGTTGGGGTATTAATAGTCTTTTTGAAAGTACTACTGCTAGAACCTCCCCCACTGCCCCCACCACCAGTGCTTTCACCTTCTTGGACATCTTGGGTTTGCAGTTCTTCTTCTGTTATATTTACATAAAACTGTGTGAGCACATAAGCAGAACCCTTAGAATTTCCAGCACTTACTCGAATAGTATTTGCACCTCTTGAAAAATTAAGTGTAATATTTGGTGTGAAAGATACAGGGCTTTGATTATTTATAACATAAGTCCAATTTGTAACTAATTGATTTGCAGTTACATTTAATGGGATAAAAGAAACATTATAAGGAATATTCAAAGGACTATTAATATAAATTACTGGAGGAGAAGGCTGAGAATCGCACACACCATTTAAACAATCCACTGCACAAGCTATAACTATTTTCATTGTTGTCGAAGAAGAACAAGAATAATCTATACAAGAATAATCTGTAAGGTTTTTGTAAATAGCATCATTAAAACAGAAATTATCAGAATAAAAATCTGCTTCACAATCTGAATCTTCTGTACACTCTAATTCTTGTGTAAGAACCCCGCTATGCCCCAAACCCCTAACAACAACAAGCCCATCTTCAAAAGAACAAGAATATTTTCCACTTTTTCCAGGACAGATAATTAAAACTTCATCAGCAGAATTACAATCAGAGCTAATTTCATTAGCAGAGTTTAATTCTTTATCTTTAATACAAACAGCATTAGTATTTTGTGTTTTATTAAGATAAAATGTTTTTGTAGCATTAGAAACACCTGAAATAATCAATCCAGCCTTTCCGGTTCTACTAAACATATTAATCGAGATTTTAGAAAGATTAATATTGCCCTTAGAAAAATCATAATCAAAGTCTACTAATTTTTTATTAGAATACTCTAGGGAAATATTTGCTCTTGAATTTAACTTTTTATTGAGATTTAAATTTCCATTTATTTTAACTTTAATCTTATTTTTAATCTTTGAGTCTTCTATTTCTCCAGTTAAAGACTTACATCTTTCAGGGCAACTTGAGTCTGTGCAAGCAATCTCACAAGGAGGAATATAAGTACAAGTTTGAGATATCTGTGGATTTCCACCTTCACAATTAGCAGGAGAAGAAGTTAGAACAGTTCTTGTCTGAACTCCAGAGCTAGGACAGGTTATTGGAGCCCAATTACTATAAGTAAAGCCAGAACAAGTTGGGGCTTGATAAAAACAAGGTATTATTTCAGAATCTGGATGAGTTATTCCACTCGTGCATTGCCCTATTTTTTCCCAGGTTCTAGTCTGATATGCTAAACTTGGGCAAGTTAAAGGAGAGATAGTAAAGTTCCAGTTAGTTTCTGTGCAAGGCACCTCGCATTTCGGAGTCCATAAAAGATTAGTATCCTCGCTACAACTTATTACATAACCCTCATAATCTGTTATGTTAAAATCAGGAGTATTATTCACATATGCCTGAGTATCTACATCCCATCTGAAGATTTCTGTACAATTTCCCCCAAGTAAATTTATTTCCTCTAAAATTTTATTAGCTGTATAAAGCTGATTACACTTAGGCATGCCGATTACCGATAATCCTCCAGATATATCGGCAGTACCTAATCCAATTTCATTCCCAAATATCACAAGCGAGCTTTGAACAGGGGTTTCTATTACAAATCCTTCTCTTGCAAAGATTTGAATTGTTTGTGGCCAGCCAGTTTTACCAGATTTTACGTATCCATCCCACCCCGGAGAACTAGAATTCCATTTATGTAAAAATGCTCCAATTGGAAGACTAGAAAAAATATCTTTAATAAAGTTTGAATTTGGTCTTAGTGGCAAGGTTATAAGATATTTTTTATTTGCCTCAAAATTAAATGTATATTTGAATTGTGGTTCTAAACACATTGAAATATTTATGTCATCTTGCCAAACTCCAGAATTACAAACCTTTTTGGTATTTGAATCAATACAATAAAAAGAACTCCTATCTCTCTCTTCTCCTGTTTCATCAATCACACACCTAATTCTATTATTATGACAACGTTTTATCCCATAGACATCTTCATCACAAAACCCCCCTGCACATTCCTCGCCATTTATACAAGTAATTCCACTTATTTTTTTGCATTCTCCATCTACACAACTAGTATTTCTTGAACAACGTATCTCTTCTTTCCATTCCCCATTTATACATATTTTTCTTTCGGTTTGACTTATGCAGTACTTTTGTTCATAAAATGATTCTATTTGCGGAAACTGAACAGAATATTTTTGAGGCTCAAGGATGGTCTCAAAATCTCTAAGAACACAAAGAGAAGGATTTATATGGCACCTTTTAATTCCTGTGAGATCAGCATCACAATTTTCACCTATACATTCATTATCTCTAGAACATATTCCTCCTGTTGGCTTTTTTGTATCATCTCTTAATCTCATAAGTGGGTCTCCAATAGGATTTATATATTTCCCATAAGCATATGCTACAAAACTTCCAATGCCCATAAAACCAGATTCAGCTAATGTAAATCCATTAAAATAAGCAGGCATCCAAAGACTAGGCATAGCAACGCCAACCCCTGTTGGCTCCGCTACCTGACTAAACCCTCCTGTAAATGCACTAGAATAATCTTCTCCAGAAAAAGGAGAAGGAGAAAACCAATCAGATGCAATTGACTGCCAATTCATAAAATAATGCCCAGGGCATTCACTTCCACTAAAAGTTACCCCATTAAAACTTTCATATGAAACCATAATTGACCTGTTTGTAGTTATAAGACTAACATCACCATTAAAAGGCCAGTCACAAAGAACACTATATCCTTAGTGGTGTTTTCCAGGTGTGACAAAACCAATAATATTTTCTGAAGAATTAAGTTTTTTATTTGTTTCTTCTATGATAATATTCTCTTCTTTCACACCAGCATTTAGAAGATTTTCTTTTGTTAAGTCTAAGTTTGTTTGGTCTATTGGACTTTTTTCTTTATCTGTATCTATCATCCATTTTAATTCGTTTATGTCTCCTGGATTAGAAACAGACTTATCTATCATTTTTTTTATATCTTCAAGATTATATGCATTTAGTAAAGAAACTAAAAAATTAAGGTTTGGAAAATCTTGCTTATTAAAAGGTTTCATGCTACCAAGATATTTATTATTCAAGCTTTCTATACTCCCATTATGAGATAAGTCATTTTTAGCTAAGAAAATAGAAATGCTTGATTTGACTATACTGTAAGTTTCATTATATTTATCTGTTACAGAAATTGGCAAAT
>CAZYXM010000004.1:0-15855 GCA_964651205.1 Candidatus Woesearchaeota archaeon | reverse complement strand
TCCCTCCTGTTTCCCCCACTGGAGGCAATAACGTCATCTATACGCAAAATCATTGTTGCAACCTCTGTTGCAGAGGAGATTGCTTGGGTTTTTATTTTTAATGGTTCGATAATCCCAGACATTGAAGTGTCCTCGATTTTTCCTGAGAAGAGATTTATTCCATGATTTTTATTTCCAGCTTCATGTGTTACTTTTAATTCAGTTAAAATCTCCAAGGGGTCAAGACCTGCGTTTTCTGCTAATGTTGTTGGTATGAACTCCAAAGCTGATGCAAATGCTTCTACTGCTAATTGTTCTCTTCCTTTTAATGTCTGTGCAAACTCTCTGATTTTTCTTGCTAATTCAATTTCTATTGCCCCGCCCCCCGCTACCACCTGAGAATCTTTTACAACTGTTGCTATATCTCCGAGCCCGTCGCGGATTGCTCTCTCAATTTCATCTAAAACATGCTCACTCCCCCCACGCAATAAAATAGTCACAGCTTTAGGATTTTCACAACCTGTAAAATGGGTCATCCCATCTTCACCATGTTTTAATTCTTCTACGACCTCTGCTTTCCCTAAATCTTCTTTTGTCAAGTCTTTCAAATTTGAGACAAGATTTCCACCTGTTGCTTTTGCTAATTGCTGTAAATCTGAACGTGCAACTCTTCTAATAGCATAAATCCCTTTTTTTGCTAAATAGAATTGGGCAACATCATCTATTCCTCTTTGACACACAACAACATTTGCCTCTGATTCAGAAATTTTTTGTACCATTGAAAGTAAAACTTCTTCTTCTTGATTAAGAAAACTTTGTAATTGTTCTGGACTTGAGATTGAAATTTTTGTTTCTCTTTCTGGGCTTTTGATTTCTAAAGCACAATCAATCAATGCAATTTTTGCTTGTTGAACTTTTTGAGGCATCTGCAATGAAACTCTTTCTTTATCAATTACAATCCCCTTTATTAATTCAGAATTTTCTATTGACTTGCCTTTTTGTTTTTCTATTTTCACATCTTCTAAATCCACTTCCTTATCATTGACGACTGTTTTAACAGCCTCGACAATAATGTCATCTAATGTTTCCCGAACATATTCGGCACCCTTTCCGGTCATTGCTGTCTGGGCTATTTTTAATAATTCATCTTCAGAGGAAATTTCAATTGACAATTGTTTTAGAAACTGTTGTGCTTTTTCTTGTGCGAGTTTATATCCTTTAACAATTAATGTCGGGTGGATTTTTTTGTCTAGTAAATCTTCAGCATTTTCTAATAATCTTCCTGCGAGCATTACTACTGTTGTTGTTCCGTCTCCGACTTCTTCATCTTGAGTTTTTGATACTTCAACTAAAATTTTAGCAGCTGGATGTTGGATATCCATCTCAGAAAGAATTGTTGCGCCGTCATTTGTAATTGTGATATTTCCAGCAGAGTCAACTAACATTTTATCCATGCCCCGTGGTCCAAGTGTTGTCTTAACAGTTTCAGATAGAATACGGGCGGCCAGAATATTATTTCTTTGTGCGTCCTTCCCAAGATAACGCTGTGCATCTTCAGGAATTACATATGTTGGTTTCTCTGACATGTAAGGAGAAATTTGCTTTAATTTTTAAGGATTGTTGTGGTTGAGTTTATCTCGCCAACCCCTCCAAACCCCGCAGGCCCCCCATCAAAACTATATTCACTCCAAAATAAACACAAATATATTTAAAATCCAGGCACTTAATAAAAAGATGGCAAAAGAAGTTAAAACAGGCGTGATGGTAGGAGACATCATGACTAGAAGCTTCATTCATGTATCTGCTAGTTTGAATATTTATGATTGCGCGAGGACAATGATTAAAAAAAGAGTCGGAAGTCTTCTTGTTACCGAAGGTCAGAAACTTAAGGGAATTTTAACTGAAAAAGATATTATCTGGGCAATTGTAAAAAAGAAAAATCTGGGTCTTCACGAAGTTCTTGCGAAAGACTTGATGAAAAGGAAAATTGTGGTGATAAAACCTTCTGCTGATCTAAACGAGGCCTTGAGGAAAATGCGAAAGAAAAAAGTTCGTCGTCTTCCTGTCGTTGAACAAAAACGTCTTATTGGGATGCTAACATTAAAAGACATTCTGAAAATCGACCCTGGTTTGTTTCAGATGATTGCAGAAACAATGAAGATTAAGGAAGAAACAGAAGAACTTTCTAAGCAAAATATCAAAGAAGCGAGAAAGCCAGGGGTCTGTGAGGAGTGTGGGGAATATGGGGTGTTGTTTGGGGCGGCAGGTTCTTGGGTGTGTGAGGGGTGTTTTAGTAAACTGTGATTGTAATCGTTAAATTTATATACCTGCTCTGCATTTTTTCTTTATGGGTGATTGGATAAATTATCAAGGAAGACCATTAGGGAGGATAAGGGTAAATGATAATGGTACAAACAACCTAGTCTTCATTGCTGAAAACATTGAATCTTTAACTACCTTGTTTAGATTAAATCTTAATGACGTGGTTAGAACAGAAACACAAGGAGAGATACATTATAGGAAATTTCAGGAAGAAACATTACCAAAAATTTCGGGTTTTTATCCCAGCTTAGATGCTTGGGCATACAGAGACACACAAGCGAGTTCTTCTTAAATTTTTACAGATAACTAAACAAGAAAGTTTTAAATACGCAGAATTCTATAAAAATAAAAGATGGTAGAGAAAAAAGAAGTTTTCAAACAAGAAGTCAAACATAAAGGTTTCTTTACTTATTCTGATTTATACAACTTTTGCTATTCTTGGTTTAAAGACGGAGAATTTGATTTGTCTGAAGATAAATATGCTGAGAAAATTCAGGCAATAGGAAAAGAAATTCTGATTGAGTGGACAGCTGAAAAGAAAGTTACAGATTATTATAAACAAATAATGAAAATCAAATGGCATATTCTTGGAATGAATGATGCTGAAGGAACTGTCGAAGGTAAAAAAGTTAAAACAAACAAGGGCGAAGTTAAGATTTCCACTGTAGGCATACTCGTTATGGACTATGAAAAAAACTGGGAAAAATCTGCTTGGTTGAAATTCTTGCGTGGAGTTTATGACAAATACATTGTAAGGACAACGACAGATGAACAAGAAGGCAACCTGTTTAATAAATCAAGGTCTTTTGTTGAAGATGTCAAATCATTTTTAAATTTGGAGAGTCAAAAATAAGCTTTTGAAAAAGCTTAACTAAAACCGATTATATAATGGCAAAGAAAATAAAAAGAGACAAGAAAGTATGCAACACAGGTGGTGGGTGTGGTGGGTGTGGTGGTGTTATTTATGGTCTTGGGTTTATTGGGTCTGCTATTTATTACATCTCCACGGCGGTGGGGTTCTGGGGCGGGGTTTTGGGCTTTTTGAAAGCTATTGTCTGGCCTGCTTTTGCGGTTTTTGAATTATTGAAATTTCTAGGTGCTTGAGAGGATACCATACAAATCTTTATAAAATCTTCAAACATTTGAATACTATGAAAAAGAGTTTAGTCTTAGTGTTAATTTTTGGGTTCTTGTTAGTATTACCTTCTGTACTTGCGATGAGCATAGAAAAAGATTATTCTACTAATGTCGTGATTACTGATTTAAATCAACCTGCAAAAGTAAAATTGACAATTACAGGTGCTGAAGAAGGAACATATTCAATTTATACTCTAACCGATGTGAGAATCTTGCCAAGTTCTCCGATTTATCTTAATCCAATAAAAAATGAGGTCGTGGTTTATGTTTATCCAACAGATTCACTAAAAAAAGAAGGATCCTACAGTTTTGAGTATTTTATAAAAAAATTAGATGGGGGGACAACAAAAGATAAAATGCTTGTAAAACTTGTAACATTACAAGACGCACTTGAACTTTCTTCTGATTCAAATAATCCTGATGCAGGGCAAATGACATTTTACATAAAAAACAAAGAACCAACAGAGATTAAGAATGTAAAAGCAAAATTCTCTTCTATATTTTTTGAAACAGAACAGACGTTTAATATTGAACCCTTGGCAAAAAAAGAGTTTACTGTGAATGTTGACAAAGAAAACCTTAAAACAATCGAAGCGGGTTCATATTTATTAAAAGGAGAATTTACAACCCCTGCTGGAAAAAAAGATATTGAGGGGAGGGTTTACCTTGGTGAAAAAAAGGGGGTAGACAGTGAAGAGACTATTGAAGGTTTTTTAATAAGAACCCAGACTATAAGAAAAACAAACTTCGGAAATGTGCAAGAAACAGTTTCTGTCTCTGCTCAAAGAGGTTTAATCACAAGATTATTTACTTTTTTCAATTTGGATCCGGATGTTGTTGATAGGGAGGGGTTTTCAATCACATATTCTTGGACAAGAACATTAAAACCTTCAGAAGTTTTGTTGATAAAAGCAAAAACAAATTATATCTTCCCATTGATTATTATTTTATTTTTGGTGATTGTGGTTTTTTCAATACGAATGTATAATCAGAATATTGTGGAGGTTGAAAAATCTGTCCAACCTGTGAAAACAAAGGGGGGGCAATTTGCATTGCGTGTTAGATTAAATGTGAAGTCAAGAAAACCTGTTGAAAATGTTTCTTTGATTGATAGAATTCCAGCAATAGTAAAAGTTTATGAAAAATTCGAAACAGTAAAACCAGATAAGATTGATACAAAAGAAAGAAGATTGCAATGGAATATTGGAAATTTGAATCCTGGCGAAGAAAGATTCTTCTCCTATGTTGTTTATTCAAAAGTCGGTGTTGTTGGAAAGTTTGTTCTTCCTTCTGCACTTGCTGTTTTTGAATCTGAGAATGAAATCAGTGAAGTTGCATCAAACAAAGTTTATTTTTTATCTGAACAGATTAAGAAAGAGGAGTAGTTTGGCCTTGGGCTTCTGTTCTTCTTAGATGTCTTCCTATGTCTTGGATGTCTTCATTATTTGCATACAGACAATGTTCACCATTTACATAAAATCTTACTTCATGATGACCGCCCCTCCAAAAAGCCGTGCCCATCATAACTACGTTTTTTCTTGCTTGCTCGCCATTTAACAATTTTCCAATCTGGCCTATGCGCTCTTTTTGCTCTGAATATCTAATACCCACCCCCACCCCATCCCTAGAGCCCCTATCTTTTGGTCTTCTCATCCTTCCAGTTCTTGTAGAAACCTCATAAGGCCCTCCAAGATATGGCTTGCTACGGTTCTCAAAAAAGCTAGTCATGTCATTTCGACTTTTAGGAAAATCATGCAAAATTAAGTATACCCTCAAGGTGTCCATAAACCATTTTAATAACAGTGGTATTTAAGGATTATTGTCCTGTAACAAACTTTAAAAATCAAATAAAGCTAGAATTATTATCCCGCTATAGCTCAACGGTAGAGCATGTGGCTGTAGAAATTAGCATGGACATTCCTCTGAAGAGGACAAGGATGAAATGCGATTAGCTCATTGCTGAGGGTCGATTGTTCGCAAGAACGTCTGCAGAACCCGCAGTATCCAAGTTCGATTCTTGGTGGCGGGATTTTACATTTAACTAATTTAAAAATATAATAGAAATGTGAAATTCCTGGGGGATTTTTTTATTACAACAATTCTTAAAAATAAAGAAAACCTTAAGAAATTATGGAGAAACATAATGGAATTGTTTATTGGGATAAAAGGGATGCTCAAGAAAAACTAACAGATCTTGTGACAACCGAAATAACTGCAAGAAACATCCTAAGGTTTGGAGTAAAAAGAAAACTTTCATCAGGAGAAGAAGCGTACAGGGAAGTTGATTGGAAAATTGCATACCAAATCTTGACCTCTCCTTTCAATTAAAACTCAGAACCAACCTTAGACCCGCCAGCCTTCAACCTTCTCAAGGCAGCACGCACATTCTTATTAAGTTGTTTCATAGAATCTTCTAACTGTGCTTTGTTTTTTGTTCCAGTACAAACAAGTTTTCCATTACTAAATAATAAAAATGTCGCAGTGGGATCTTCTAATTTGTAAACTAAACCAGGGAATTGTTCTGGTTCATATTCTGTGTTTTCTAATTCTAATGAAAGAGTATTCAAATTCAAGTCAAGATTTATTGCTCCAGATGCAACAATATTCTGAACATTGATTTTTGGTTTTATTGTGACTCTTACCCCAATCTTTCTTAACTGTTTTATTACCTGGTCAACAACTTCTTTTACTTGCGCGACAGATTTAACACCTGTGCAAACTAGATTTCCTGAAGAGAAAACTAAGACTGCTGACTTTGGTTTTTTGATTCTTAAAACAAGACCTGGGAATGTTTCTGGATTATATTCTGTATTTGGTTGTGTTCTTGCTAATTTTGACAAAGAAACTTCCTTCTCAAGAGAAGTCGTAGCGACGATATTCTGAACTTTTAGAGAATCACTTTTAACCATCTTATAGGCTTTTTAAATGATTTTGCTTTATAAAGCTTTGTTTTAGGTGATTTCCTAGAAAAAAATTATTCAGCCTCTTTTTCAACTTCGTCTAATACTGCGATATCACTAATACCGCGGTCAGGTCGAAGAGAAATTAATCTAGGAAATCTCATTGCAAAGCCAGAAGAATACGACGGAGATTTCTGTATATTCTGATAACCAATAGTAACTATAACCTCTGGTTTAACTTCAACATGTTTTGCTTGCTCTTTTTCAATTAAAGGTCTAAGTAAGTCTGTTAATTCTGCAAAGCTTAACCCTTGTTCTCTTTTTTCTTTTAATCCTGTTGAAACTTTTCCGATTTCTATTAATTCTCCTTCGCTGTTTTGACATGAAACATCAAAACTTGTTAGCCACCCCGCCCGTTTCCCTGTCCCCCATTCTGCTCCGGTTATAACTAAATCAAAATCTCTTGCATCTGGTTTTAGTTTAACAGCATAACCAACTCTTGCTCCTGGTTTGTAAACTGCTTGCAAGCTCTTTGCCATTAAACCCTCTTGTCCATCTTCCAAAGCCTCATTATAAAAATTTTCTACTGCTTTTTCATCATCTGTGATTATCTGCTCTGCGAATCTTATCCTATACTTTTCTGGTTTGACTATCTTTTTCAGAACTCTCAATCTTTTTTCAAAAGGTTCTGAAATTAATGATACTCCATCGTGAAATATGATATCAAAAACATTTATCTCTATTGGGAGTTCTCTTGTTAATTTTTCTATTTCGTATTTTCTTCTTATTCTCTGAGAGACATATTGAAAAGGTTTGTATTTTTTTGTTTCTGGATCAAAGCCAACTGCTTCAGAGTCTACTATAAATGATTTTGCTTTGATATTCTTTTTCACAGCCTCGACAACGTCTGGAAACTGGTGAGTTACATTTTCCAATCGCCTTGTGAAAAGTTTTATTTCTCCATCCTCACTTTTGTTAATCATTAATCTAAACCCATCATACTTATATTCAAATGCTGCTGGTTTTCCGACAATACGAAATGCATCTTCTACATCCTTTGCTTTTGGGAACAGCATGACTTTTACAGGCTTTCCAGGACTTAGTTCAATCTCATTAAGTTTTCCAGTGCAAGTTTTTTCAAAAACTTCTGCAAAATCTGTCGCCTTATCATATGCTTCTTGAACTAATTCTGATTTTGCTTTCTTCTCTGTAATTGTCTCTGGAGAAAAGCAGGATTCAACTATGGCGTCCCTGAGTATCCCCGAACCAACCCCCACCTTCAAATCCCCTAGAATTGTTCTAATTAAGTATCTTGCTTCGAGAGGTGTTGCATAGTGCAGAATTTCAATAACCAGAGAAATTTTCTTAGGAATTGTGCCTTTACCTTCTATAGTTTGAAGTTTTTGTAAGTTTTGTAAAACTTTTTCAGTTGTTAATTTTTTTGAGAATAATGTTGATTGCTTTTTTTCTGCAATTAAATCTTCTGCTGCTTTTCCTAAATCCCCGTGCTCTTTGAATTTCATGATAACTTCTTCTTCTGAAGAGCCAGTTGTTTGTGAAATTATTTTGATTATTAGCTGTATTGAAAGCCCCAGCTCTCTTTTATCATAATCTGGAAAAACTCTGCCTTGTAATAAATAGACTGCTTCTCTTTCAAAGGGTTTTTTATCTTTTAATTTACTCAAAAATTCTGCAAGAATTTTTGTTTTTTCAAGGCCCCTTGTAGTTGCTTCAAGTTTCTGATATACCTCTGAAATATTTTTGTAATCCATATTTTTCTAAAGAAGAATTGTTTTAAATAGTTTTATAAATCTTGGTTTATACAGAGGAATTACTGGGTGCGTAGTTTAATGGTAAAATAGTCGGCTCCAGACCGACAGCTGGGGGTTCGATTCCTCCTGCGCCCATTCTCGGTCTTGGTAAAAAGGGTAATGAAATATTGTGGTTTGCACAATCGGTTGTTATGGCCAAATATCCAGTCATTCTTGCTACCCTTATTATTGCTTCTCTTCTCGGATCTGTTTGCAAGATTTCTGGTTCTATATAACTCGGATAATGAAACTGGACAAGGGGGCCGAGTGGGTGTTTGTCATTAAAACGAATAGAATAAACCATCCTGTTTTGGGGTTGGTTTGGGTGTGGGTGAATAAGTGCCCTGGTTATTGGGTTTCTACTTGGACACCAATCGCAAACTTCCTCAACAAGATGGCCCATCGCTCTTTGTAATTTTCTTCTTACATAATAAAAGTCAACACCGGGGAGGATTAATAGACAAACCTTTTGAGGGGTCTCTTCAGAAAATCTTGTTAATTGTGCTGGCATTAAAATATCAAGGAATGTTGTCTTTTAAAATTTATTATACTAAAGTTATAAATTAGAATCAATCCATTCACGAACATCTTGTTCTGGTCTTGCTCCAAGGAATTCATCAACTACCTTCCCACCTTTAAACATTTTAACAGCTGGGATAGACATTATACCATATTCCGAAGCTGTTTGTTGATTTTCCTCCACACTTAATTTTACAATATCGACCTTATCTTTATACTCAGAAGCAAGTTTATCCATAATTGGTTTCAACATTAAACAAGGACCACACCAAGAAGCCCAAAAGTCCACTATTACTGGAACATCTTTTGATCTCTCAATAACTTTCTCTTTAAAGTTTGAATCTGTTATATCCATAATTCATTTTTGTTATTTTTGTTTATAAAGGTTTGTTAACCGAGAAAACAAAAAAATTAGGCTAGGGTTTTCATCTCTTCAATTTCTTTAGAAGAAATAGCAGCACCCTTTGATTTAAGACTGTACAACAGGGCATCAATTAATTGTTTGTTTTTCTTCATGCCAATCAAATCTTTTTTAAAGGCCCAAAAAACAAGCTCAGGAGAACGAATGTATCTAAAATTATTAAATTCCTTGATTTCTTTTTTATTAAAATCAATTCTTGTATGTAGTTTTCTTTCCATAAGTTTTTTTAGATTGTCGGGCGCTTCTGTCAACAATCTTGTTGTTCTCTCGTCAATGACAATCAAATTTTCACAGCCACATAATCTCGCAAAAGCTAGGCAAGATGCCTCTCCTTTTTGTATAAGTTCTACTTTTTCTTTTCCAATTCTAAAAAGAGAATTTGCAATCTTCATTATCCTTGCGGTTTCCTTAGAAATCTTATTTGGGGGCATAAATTCTGTTGCGTTTTTAAGAATTCCCCTATTTAAGAGGTCTGTTAACTTCACCCCCTCAAGTTTATATTTTTTTATGGTTAGTGCCCTATCAACTGCTTCTCTTTTTACTGCGGGGGGGATAACAATTTCCAAATTCTTGTATGTTTTTTTCAATTCTTCTAAAAGGTATAAAAGCCCATTAGAAGTTAGGGAAATCAGGGGGCCAGAGTCCATGATTAGAAATCTTTTTGCCATGCTATCTAAAAAATTCTTCAACAATTTTAATTCTTTTTTTTACGGGCATTGAGTCTGTTGCAGCGGCTTCTGAAATTGATGTTTGCCCGATATATGAAGATAGGTCCCATAAAGAAACACCAAGTAGAGATGCTGTTTTTTCTGCACTTAAACCGTGTTCGTAAATTTTAAAGGCTTTGTTTATGCCTGCCTTATAAAATACATCCCGGATATAGTCTGAGAGATTGCTAGATATTTTATTTATTGAGTTTCTTATGACCCCAACTCTTTGTCTAAATGAATCTAAATTATTTTTTTGCAAGTCTTGTATTGCGAGTTTTAGATTTGATGTAAGTGTTTTATAAAATAAGCCCCACCCCCCCATTGTTTTGTAATGTTCCCTCTCTGTAATTTTTGCTAGGCTGTATATTAAAACCGAAACCACCACATTATCTGGGTCTTGGGTTATTGTTGCTGTGTGAATTGTTTGGTCTGAAAGTTTTTTCAGTTTATATGAGTCTCCTGCTAAGAGGGCTTCTTGTGCTTCTTTCAAAATCCTCAGAACATTATCTACCTCTTGCATTTTTATAAAAGGTTAGTTATCTATTTAAAGGTTGTTGTCTTTCAATAAAAATGGAGACATTATTAGACACAAACTTCGTTTTGACTTGTGTAAAACAAAGGTTGGATTTTTTTAGCTTGGCTCCAGAATTATTTACAGAAAATTTTGAATGGGCGGTTCCCTCTGAAGTTCTAGCAGAATTAAAGGAAATTTCAGAGAGAAAAGGAGAAAGAATCGAAGATAAAGAATCTACAAAAATTTCTCTTGAATTACTCAGATTGATAAACCCAAAAGAAATTAAACTGGGGAGAAGGGTTGTAGACGATGGAATAGTCGATTATCTGAAAAAAAATCCAAACACAATTCTTGCTACACTTGATAAAAACTTGAAAAAAAGAGTTGAGAATAAAATAATGAGCATTAAAGGTAAAAAGAACTTAATGATTTCTTAAGATGGAAATGGATAAAATAGAAAAGTTGAAAACATTTGGAATTCTTCTGCTGGACAAACCGGCGGGTCCAACTTCTTTTTCTGTTTCTGATTATGTGAGGGAAAAGCTTGATTTGAAAAAAACTTCTCATTTTGGAACACTTGACCCTGCTGTTACGGGCGTCTTGCCTATTGCCCTTGGGAGGGGTTGTAAACTAACTGGATTTTTTTTAGGGCATGATAAAACCTATATTGGAATTTTGCATACCCACAAAGAACAAAATCTAAAGGATTTGCAAGAAATTATTAATAAAAACTTTATTGGAAAGATAAAACAGCTTCCTCCGAAAAAGTCAAGAGTGAAAAGAGAGATTAGGGAGAGGGAAATTAAAAGGTTTGAATTGATTGAGCAAGATGGAAAGGATTTTCTGTTCGTGGCGGAGGTGCAGGGGGGGACTTATATTAGAAAGTTGTGTTCTGATTTGGGGGAGATGATTGGTGGAGCACACATGGCTGAGCTACGTCGTGTTAGGGCGGGGATTTTTTCAGAAAATGAAAAGCAATTTGTCAATCTTTATGATTTTGAAAAAGCAATTGAAGAATATAAGAAAGGCAATTCAAAAGAACTTGAAAAGATGATTGTGCCTGCTGAAGAAGCAATAAAAAAAATCTTTTCTGTTGTTGAAACAGACAAAGAATCTATTAAACATTTAATGACTGGAAAGTTTTTGTTTAAAGAATCTATTAAAAAAACGCCAAAAGAAAAAGTGTTTGCTGTTTTTCATAAAAAAAATTTTGTGGGCATTTATGAAAAGATAGAGAAGAATCCTAAGGTGATTGCTAGGCCCTTGTTTGTTTATAACTAAGAGATTTTTCACCTTAATCGTGAGCATTATTGGTAAACGGGTTTTGTCGTCGCCATCCCTCAGGGATAAATAGTCTTTTTTTAGAAAAAGAGATTTATAGAAATTTTTTCCCGCCCCTGAAAACCTCAATTATAATCTTGAAACTTGAGCAGAAAGTTCATTATAAGCAGCGGCTAGTTCTGGGAACCGTTTTGATTTAGTTTTTATTCTTTCCCTATAGTGTGAATCAGAATAAAACTTTTTATATAATTCTCTTCTTACAACTGTTAATTCCGATTCACTTAATTTTCCTTTTAATACATAATGACTATCACAATCATAATGATCAAGATTATTATCTACTACTGCCCCCCTTCTTTGTAAACTTCTGAATGATGCAGTTCCAGGAAATGGCGTTAGAAAAGATATTCTTATTTGATCTAAAGGAATACTTGTAACACTATCTCTAAAGTTATCAATATCTCTTTGAGTTTGGTTTGGATAACCGACCATGTAATAGCCCCTTGTTATTATTCCCACTTGATTGGTAGTTTCAATACACTCCCTTACTTGTCTGACGGTTATTCCTTTTCCTACTTGGGCTAAAATTCTATCATCTAGACTTTCAATTCCAAAACCTATTCTAACACACCCTGCTTGTTTCATTGCTTCTAACATTTCTTTATCATTCGTAACTCTACACGAGCAAGACCATTTTAGATCAAGAGATCTTTTTCTAATCTCTTCAGATAGTTCTATAACCTTTTCTCGGTCTTCATTAAATGTTAAGTCAGTAAAAAATACTGCATTGGTTCCAAATTTAGTTTGCAAATATTCTAATTCGTCTGCGACGTTTTTTGCACTTCTATAATAAACTTGCCTCTCCCACATTTGAGGAGAATTGCAAAACGAACAATTATGTAAGCATCCTCGTGACCATGCTACCTGAGAAAAGGCATTTTGGTTTTTTGGTATTGGAATCCTTGGAGCCCCTTGGCTACATTCATCAAGATTGTATCTATCTGGAAAGGGTAATGCATCTAAATTTGAAATTCTCTCTGCCCTTGGTGTAAAAACCGTTCTTCCATTCTTCTTAAATCCAATTGAGGCAACCCCTTCTAGAGAATTATTTCCTTCAACAGCAGAGATTAAATTTGAACAGACCTCTTCCCCTTCTCCTAAAACAACAAAATCCACAGAGGGATCTTCCAATATCTTTGGCATTCCAGTTGGATGGTATCCTCCAAAGATTGTTTTAACTCTTGGGAGTGCTTTTTTTAATTCTCTAGCTATTTCAAGAGAATGGTTAACACAACAGGTCATGGCTGAAATCCCAAAATAATCTGGAGAAGATTTTCTTATTAATTCTACCACTTCTTGATCTTTTTCCTTTCTTTGCTGAAAGATTTGGGTCTCTAATCCCTTTGATCTTAGATAACTCGAGACATAACCAATACTTATAGGATCCATTCTATTTCCACCCATTTCAAATGAACCTTGCCATGACAACGGATTTAGTTCCGCTAGAAATATCTTTGTCATTTTGTTTATTCCCCTAGTAGTTTTACTACTTCTAAATTAATAATGCCTTAAATATAAACCTTTTTATCTAAAATTAAATAAAAACAGCAAGATTTAAATACTAAATAATGTTATTATAAAATAATGGCATATAATTTAGATTCAAAGGAAAAGAAAATCTTGTATGAATTAGATATAAATGCGAGAATTCCAACAACTCAACTAGCCAAAAAAGTAAAATTAAGCCAACCTGCCACACATTATCGTCTTAACAACCTTATTAAAAAAAGAATAATAAAGTTTTTTTTAACAAATATTGATTATGGATTTTTCGGATACTTCCCTTATAGATTTTTTTTAAGACTCCAAAATATTACAGAAACAAAAGAAAAAGAACTCATTGATTACTTAAAAAATCATGAATTCATTCCTTTTTTGGCATCTTGTACAGGGAGATATGACTTAATGTTTTGTGTTATGGCTAAAAATATATCTGAACTGAAAAAAACAATAAATGAGATAAAAAACAGATATGGAGAATTTTTTTCAGAACAACAAATAGCAACCATAATTTCTGGAGAATTTTATTCAAGAGATTATCTTTTGTCCAAAGAAAAAAGAACCTCTTTTTCAGAAAAAGGGTTTGGAGAACAAACAACAAGGCCCAAATTAGACAAAAAAGATTTATTGATTTTAAAAGAAATTTCAAATAATTGTAGAATTTCAAGTTTAAATCTATCTGAAAAAATTAAACTTTCCCTAGATGCAGTGAGATACAGATTAAAAAATCTTGAAAAAAATAAAATCATAAATGGCTATACCATCTATTTGGATAACGAAGTATTAAATCAGTTTAGGTATAAAATAATGATCCAAATCAATGGACCAAAAGAAGAAAAGGAAAACAAAATTTTAAATTTTGCAAAACAATTTTCTAATGTTGTTTATTCTGTTAAAACATTTGGTATCTGGGATTTAGAAATTGATGTTGAAGTAGATAACCCTGAGAAGTTTAATAAGATTTTAAGGGAGATAAAGAATAATAACTCTGAGTTAATAAAAGAATATAATACAATCCAATTAACAAATGTTCACAAATATACCCATTTTCCTATGAAAGCAGAATAAAAGCAGGTCTCTTTTCCATAACCCAAAAAACTTATCTCCTTTTTAGAAAAAAGAAACAAAAGGCGACGACAAACACCTAAAAAGCTACTAAAGGGGGCGCTTTAAACCTCCTGACCGCCCAAATAAAAACTTTATAAATAACAAATTCCTAGATAAAACATGGAAGGGGTGGAAAATCTGACGTCACTATTTAGCATGTCTCTTGCAAAATCAGAAAGCTTTCTCCCACTTTTACTTTTCTTCACCTTGCTAATTGTTGTCTACTCTGTTTTTATTTATTATTTCTATAGATTTCTAGCAAAGAAAAACATTATTGAATTAAACCTAAACAAATATAATAAATCAAACTACCCAGGCATAGCAAAATTTGCTGCAATTATTTTTTATATTCTTGAATATATTATTGTTTTACCAATTGTAACTGTTTTTTGGTTTGTTGTTTTATCTGTCTTGGTTTTGGTTTTAGCAAAGAACTTAGGATTAGTTGCGATTTTAACAATAGCCGCTGCTTTGGTCGCAAGTGTTAGAGTAACTTCATATGTCTCTGAAAAACTTTCACAAGATTTAGCCAAGATGTTACCGTTCATTTTGCTCGGTCTAGCAATCACAGACCCAACCTTTTTCTCATTAAGTGTCCTTCTTTCAAGGGTAGAAGAAATCCCAGCATTACTTGCACAAATACCCTACTTTTTACTTTTTATTATTATCTTAGAATTTGCAATGAGAATTTTTAATTTAATTAGATTTACATTTTTCCAGACAGAAAAACCTCAAGAAGAGGAGTATGATGTTCCTGAAAAAGAGGCATAGACAAACTTAAAAACCATGCGTAGCTTCTATAAAATATGTTAGATGAACAATTTTTTATCGATTTGAGGAAGAGAACAGAGGAATATTTTGAAGAAGGCGGAAGCCACGACCATAATCATACAGATAGAGTTTATAGAAATGCTCTGACAATCTCAAATGAAGAAGAAGCAGACATGGATGTTGTGAAAGCGGCTGCTTTACTCCATGATATTGCAAGAATCAAAGAAGATAGTGGTGAGTGTGAATGCCATGCTGAAACAGGGGCAAAGATGGCAGAAGAAATCTTAAAAGAGTTAAGCTTTCCTAAAGAAAAAATAGAATCAGTTGTTTATGCAATAAAAATACACAGACATAGTTCTGGAATAAAACCAGAGACAAAAGAATCTGCGATCCTTCAGGATGCAGACAGATTGGACGCACTGGGGGCAACAACAATCGCAAGGATGTTCTCTTCTGGAGGAAAGGCCGGAATACCCTTATACAATCCAGAAAAGAGAAAAATAAAAAACCACTATAAGGGGCAGAAGTCAACAATAGAAGGATTTAACAAGAAGATATTGAAGATTACACCCGAAACATTTAAAACAAAGAAAGCAAAAGAAATTGCAGAAAGCAGATATGCATACGTTGAAAATTTTATAAAAAGATTTATTAACGAATGGGAAGGTAAAGAATAATACAATGAACAAAACTGAAAAAATAGATATATCAAAATTAGAGACAATAAATGTCGGAATAGTCGGGCACATCGACCACGGCAAGACAACACTACTCTATAAATTATCTGGAAAATGGGCAGACACACACTCTGAAGAATTGAAAA
>CAZYXM010000003.1:0-17405 GCA_964651205.1 Candidatus Woesearchaeota archaeon | reverse complement strand
TTTTCTTTTATCTCTCAAGGAACAGACAAGAACCTCGACGTAAAAATGTTACAATGGCTTCCTGCAGATTCAGCATCTGAAAAAAATAATATAAAAGTCAGTGTAAGAATGCCGAACAGCGAAATAGTAGAAGGACTTGGCGAATCAGATTTGAAAAATCTTAAGGTTGGAGATATTGTGCAATTCGAAAGATTCGGCTTCTGCAGACTATACAAAAAATCCAAAACTCTTTTAGAGTTTTGGTTTGCTCATCGTTGATCCTTAAAGACAAAATCAGGCTACTCACACAGTACTATTGCTGTTTACTTTTCTGACACAGGAGTGTAAAGCGAACCAAAGTTCGCTTATATGGAGTTAGTTTCAATAATTTTTTGAGGTAATAAAGAGTATCTCGTCTTTCCATTTAGAGTAATTATCTGCAGAATGCCACGCAATTTCGTCAATAGAAAAATCTTTATCAAATTTTTCAGCAATATCTGAGATTATTTTCATTGCTATTTTTTCAGCTTTTATTTATAGATAAACTTCTTTATCTTCTAAATTTTTCCTTTAGAGAATTGTTAATTTTTTCATTTTAACACCCCCATAACCAACTTCTGGACATCGATAGTCCATTTTAAGCAAGACAAATCCCCTTCGTGAATCTTTTTATTTTCTGATCCAATCAATTTGTAAAATCTTTCAAACATTCTACAACCATCTTTAGCAAGTATTGGTAATACCAATTCTTTTTCTCGTTTCGTAAGAGGATTAACTTTTTCATATTCATCAATAATCAAATTAACTCTTTTAATAAAATCCCTTTTATTCTTTTCATATGTGCATTTAACCAAATGAGCAATGTCTAATATTCTCGGAGCATAAATTAATCTCTCAAAGTCTAAAATTCCTACAACCTGCTTTTTATTAAATAACAAATTCCCTTTGTGAAAATCATAATGTATTGGAACTTGTTTTGTATTGAAATTTATTTTCTTTATTTTTTCTAGGACTCTTTCAAAAAAATCAACATTCTCTAGCATAAGTTTATTAGCAGGATTATTTGACTTTTCTCTTCGCATATCCTTATACTTTTTAGAAATCTCCGTCAAGGACTTAACCTTTCTATTATTGGTTATTTTAACATTCTTCACATACTTGTGGTAGGTTGCTAAAGCTCTCGCAATATTCTTAATTGTTGTATTATCATACTCTTTTATGGGAGAACCTTCAACATATGGATAAATCCACAGGAGAGTCTTTTTAGAATTCATTAAGTAACCTCCTTTTTTATTTTTTAGAGGATATGGAATCAAGTAAGGAAAATTTTTCTTGTGTAGATATGATAAGACTTTAAATTCTGTAAATAACCTGTCTTCAGTATTTTTCTTTATTCCTGTACCCCAAAAGTCTTACAACAAATTTTCCTTTCTGAGTCCCCAAGAGATAATTGTAATTTACCCAGCCCCCTTTGATTGTTTTCAATGATTTGATTTTTCCTAGCCTATATTCTTCGCAAACTTTAGTAAGTTCTGATTTTGTAAATTTCATTTTTTTCTGTTTTTTATTCCGTATTCTTCACAAATTTTAATTAATTCTTTGTCCCCTTTTGTTTAACATAAAGAAGAGATGTTTTCAAGGTTTAAAATTCTTACTGAAACTAACAAAATTTTAAAGAAATTGTTGAAAAATAAAAATTATAGAACGAAAGATTTACTTTAAGTTTTCTAACCCTTGATTAGTTCTTGTTTCTTTAATCTGTTGCATATATGCATCAAATTGTTTTTGGGCTTCTTCCAAAATTGGCTTTCCAACCTCATCACTTGAGGTGTATTTTGTTGTTTGACCATTCTCTTCAATCTCCACATATTCTAACTTTAAATCATCGGTTTTATCAACATATTTTATAACCCTTCCATCTTTTTTTGTTACAGTTAGAATATTGTCATCGGCTTGACCCCTAGAATATTCTTTCTCTTCAAATGTTACTTGGTCTTCACCAATTTGTCCTGAATATTTATATTGAGAATGGTCAATTCTGTTACTACACCCAGCAGTACCTAAAGCCAATGCTCCTGCCAAAACAATTGATGTTAATTTTTTCCTGATTGTCATAATCAAGAGCTGTATATTATATTTTATAAACCTTTCGGTTCTTTTACCACTTGAAAGTTAATAACTTATTTTTCAACAACTACTATAACAACGAATTTTCGGCGAGCCCCGAACTTCTCCCTGCAATTGTTCATCCAAAATCTTCCGCCAGAATTTATAAAACCTTCTAAAACCGAGCATCCAAGACCCGAGAATCAGGACTAAGTAACATAATAAAATCACCTGGAAAACGAAGTCCACGCGAAATCTTTTGTATTAACTCTCTCTTTGCCTTGTCTAAATAAAACTCCAGATACTTCTCTGGCTGTTCTTTCCTTAAAATCTTCCAAAACAAACCCTGAATATTAGGATAAGGATATTTAGTCAATACAACAGAATTACATTGCTCCCCAGGAAAGTCAACACCCCTAGAACATTTTGTTGTGAACAAAATATCAACTTCTTTTTTCTTGAAATCAGAAACATGTTTACCTGCAGAACTCTGCAATCTTAAAACTTCTTCTTTTGAAGGTATATTACTCAAATCAAAGTCTACTTTTTCCTGCTCACTTGGCAAATCACCAAATGAAGAAACATGAACTAATGTCGGTGGTTTAGCATTTGCAACACAAGTAGACAAAGCACGAAGATAATCTTCTCGACTCACTTGCCCAGATTTAAAATTCTGATACTTACAATTCTTCTCAAGCCCAGTCCGAATTTTAGAAATCACACCAGGCTGTTTTGTCTCTGCTTCAATAATCTTAAAATTCTCCAAGCCAAAAATATCTTTCAAAACCTGTTCAGAATGAACTGTCCCAGACATCAAAACCAAAACATTATTCTTCTCAGTTATCTCCTTAAATCTTTGGGCAAGATTAATTGAAACAAGACTTGCATAAACAGTTCTTTCTGGTTTCCCAAACAAAACCCTGTCTTTTGATTCTGCAATATCATAAGACACATAAGTTTCTGGAACAAGGTTTTCAAATGCCTTGCATATCTCGAAAACAGAGTTATAATAATTCCCATCTTCACCTTCTGCTAAATAAGGATTTTCTATTACCTTCTCAATTAGCTTCAACATGACATCTCCCTCTACTTTCTGGATTTCAAATGAAGCTTCTTTCAAAACATTATTAGATAAATGAATCAAATCCTTAACAGCGTCTATATCTTTAGAATTATCAGGAAAAATATTAGATAGAGCATTAACTAAACGATTTAAATTTATTTTTCTCTCCTCTGCAAAACTATCTAAAAAATCATCGCACTCATCTATCACATCTAAGTCTGTTCTTGGTTTTCTCCCGATAGCCATCTCTATCAGATACTTTAAGGAGTTAAAAATCAAAACATCAGAATCAATATAAGATTGATATTGGTCATAATAACCGCAGCCTTTTTTTCTTTGGAACAGTGCATATTCTTTTCCATTTACAGCCATGTATTTTTTCTTTTTCACTTGTTCTAAAACTTTTGAAGTGATATTTGAAGGCAACAGAGGACACCAATAAGGACAAGCAGGCGCAACTGAAAATCTTCGAACATCCGAAACTACTGAAAAATCTTTTTTATCTACAAACGGATTTTGTTCTATATATTCTGTAATTTTGCCCATGTTCTTTTCTCTAAGTTCTATATCACATGGTAAATCTTTTGCATCTGCACTTCCACCCAAAAATTGACAATTAAAATTATTTCTTCCCTTAATCACAGCTATCTTCAATTTTTTCCCGTCTTCTTTCAAAATAAAATTCTTTCTTGTGTAATCTTCTTCATATTGTTTTTGTAAACTTTTTATTGGAACAACTATTGAAGTTTTTTTAAAATGCCTTGCTAAATTCAAAGCAATTGCAGATTTCCCAGAACCACACACCCCCCGAATAAAAATTATCTTCTCCCCAGATTTAATTGCATCAAGAACCTCGCGAACAATATCCTCCTGTGTCTTTCCATTTGAAAAAACAAGAGGTTTTAATTCATCTCCTCTAGATTTCTCGTTGATATTAGAATCAAAGACATCTAATCCAGAAGGTTTAGATAAAGAAACCCCTGTAAGATCATCCTCTTTTGCCTTGAATAAACTCCATGTCATGTTTAAGAAAATTGTGGCGTGTTTTTAAGTGTTGTTGTGGTAGGAGCAACCAAGCACCACCAAGAACTAAAAGTGTAGTGGTGCGATTATGATTTATTTACGAAAAACCAGGGGGGTGGGGTTGGGGGCTTCTGGTTTATTCATACGAATCCTAAAATTCTCGTCAGTTCATCCCGCTCATCTTCCCAGTCTATCTTCTTCAAAAAATCAGTTTTAGATAACCATTTAAATTCTAAATGTTCACCACTTAACTTAGGAATTTTCTCTTTAACTTTAACTAAAAAGGCCTTTTCATAATGCATCTTGCCAGAATCTTTAGGCCATTCATACTCACAGAAATAATCAGTTTCTTTAATACTGAGTATCTCTAATCCAGTCTCTTCTTCAACTTCTCTCTCAACAGCTTCTTTTTCTTTCTCGCCTTTTTTAATAGAGCCTGTGACTACAAACCAAACATCGCATTTCATCCATTTTGGGTTTGTTCTAAGCAAAAGAAAATTTCCTTTTTCAGAATAAACTAGGGCCATAATTTTTTTGTTCATACAAACAATTACAATTCCAGACTTATATCTCTTTCCCCACATACCCTTCTTTATCAAGTTCATAACCCAAAGCATAGTAATATTCCCGAACACCCACCCCTGAAATCACCCTAACCTTTTTTCTCCCGGAAGCCCGAGCAATCTTTTCAGCTTCTTTCATCAACTTTTTTCCTAAACCAAGATGTTGAGACATTATCCCCTTCTGCCCTAAATTCAAGGCAGGACCATAAACATGCAACTCCCGAATCATCGCAGGCATTGTCTTATCTTTCTCTAATCTCAATCTCAATAAACCAAAAAGCAAATCATCTTTATTAACAATTTCAAGAAAAATTTCTTTTCCCTTTGATGCATTGTAAACACTCTTCTTTAATTTCAAATCTTGATTAATTTCTCTTTTATCTCTCAATGCAAAACCAATTTCTCTAAATCTTATTTCTTTAATTCTAATTTTCCTTTTTCGTATTTCATCTTCCACATCTTTTCTCAAGTCAATCTTCTTCACACCTGAAACCAAAAAAGCAGGAGGAATCTCTCGCATAATCCTCATAGCCCGGCAATATCTTGGCACAGCCTTCAACATTTTAACTAAAAGATTTTTAGTCTCTTCTTCTGTATATGAAATATACTTTTTCTGATAATACCAGTCTTCTAAACCAGAGCCTTTCAAAACCTGACAAGGATAAATTTTAATCTGGTCTGGTTTAAATTTAGCAGAAGAAAAAATCTTTTTAAATAATTTTAAATCTTTTTTTAGGTTACTTCCAGGCAAACCAGGCATCAAATGATATCCAATTTTAAAACCAGCTTTTTTCAATCTTCCAGTTGCTTTTATAACATCTTCAATTTTATGTCCCCGATTCACAATAAAATAAATTTTATCATCAACAGCCTGCACACCCAACTCCACCCTTGTTGCTCCCCAAGACAACATACGTTGAATATTTTTATCTGAACACCAATCAGGCCTTGTCTCAATACACATTGCAATACACCTATGCCTTGCTTTCTCATTCATTTTCTTAGCTTTTTCTAATGTGCTGCTGTTCTTTCCATTCAAAGCATCATAACAATCTTTAATAAATTGAAACTGAAATTTTTCAGGGTATTGTAAAAAAGTTCCACCCATAATAATCAATTCAATCTTTTCAGTCGGATGCCCCATCGCCTTAAAGGATTCTAATCTCGTGTACACTTGTTTTTTTGCATCATAATTGAGTTTCGCAGCACGAAGAACAGCCGGACTTTCAGGAGTGTAACTTTGAGGAGCATTCAAAGAAGGACAATACAGACAAGCCCCATGCTCACATTTCCTCGGGGGCAACATCACAGCTAAAGGAGTCACACCTGAAATTGTTCTTGTAGGTTTTCTCATGAAATCAAAAGTATTTTAACCTTTAAAAACATAAACAAAACATGAAAATACCAAATCAAAAAAAAGTCTGGAATGAGATAGCGACCCCTTGGAAAGAAATGAAAACAAAACCAGACATGGAAGTAATAGAATTTTTGAAGAATAAAAAAGGGGAGGGGTTGGATTTGGGTTGTGGAAGTGGAAGAAACTTTATCAAAAGTAAGGATTACAAACTTTATGGCATTGACTTTTCAAGTGAAATGTTGAAATTTGCAAAGAAATATGCAGACAAAGAAAAAATTTCAGTTGAGCTAAAATTAATGAAAAACGAAACAATTCCTTATCCCAAAAGTTATTTTGATTCTGCAGTTTTTATAAGAACACTTCATTATAAACAAACAAAATCAAAGAGAGAAAAAATTCTAAAAGAATTAAAAAGAGTTCTAAAACCAAATTCACAAGCTTTGATTACGATATGGTCAAGAAATAACAAAAGAATTAAAAATAAACCCTCAGAATGTTTAGTTCCTTGGACAAAAGACAATAGAAAATATCAAAGATATACTTATATCTACGACAAACAAGAACTACAAACTCTTCTAAAAAAAATTGGTTTTAAGGTTCTAGATTCTTACGAAGACCAGAATCTTGTCTTTGTTGTCTCTTCCTAACAAAATATTCTGGAAAGGAAATATCTCTGCAAACTCTTCTAACAGAATCCAAAACAAACCCTGCCCCAACCCCTAAAGAGCCCCATTCTAAGTTTCTAATCAAATTTGAAGCGGCTCCTTGTCCATCCCCTAAACAATACGCCCCCAAACAACCTAATGCAAACCCTCCTAGAATTTCTCCAACAATCACACACTCCTCCATATATTTCCTCTTTCTAACATATTCTCTTACAGGGATTGGATCATCCATCATAACAATCTTTGTAATAAGGTCTTTTTATTTTTTTCTTCTAACCATTCTGCATAAGCCCCCGCCCCCTGATAAATATATTTTCGCATTTCAACTTCTACAAATCTCTGTTGAAGAAAAAGATAATCTATGCTGCCTCTTGAATTCAAATTACCTTCATCAAAAATCCTATACAAAACTCCTCTTACATGCTCTCGTTCAACATTATTTAATCCAAGCATTATTATATTATCAAACCCTATCCTTAATCTCTTTCAAAATTTCAGAAATAAACTTATCCACTTTTTTTGTCTGAAGTTTTTTATCCCCCCGCCTTCTTACTGTAACACATTTTGACTTTTCTTCTTTGTCTCCAATTGTGAGGAGATATGGTACTCTCATCATCTCTGCATTTCTAACTTTTTCTCCCATGGTTGAAGATGAAAAATCACCATCTGCTCTAATCCCTTGCTCTTGTAATTCCTTCAAAACTTTCTCAGCTGCTTTCTTATTTCTGTCTGTAAAACTTAAAACTTTAACTTGTACAGGAGAGAGCCAAGTTGATAATGCCCCATTTTTATCTTCAAGTAAAATTCCCATAAACCGTTCTAGGCTCCCATAAACAACCCTATGTAACATAATCGGACTTTTCTTTGAGCCGTCTTTATCTGTGTACTCCAAGTCAAATCTTTCAGGCATAGCAAAGTCTAGCTGAATAGTCGATAACTGCCATGTTCTTCCTTGAGAATCTTTTGCATGAAAATCAATCTTTGGCCCATAAAACACCCCATCCCCATTATTTATTTTATATTTCATTTTTCTTTTCTTTAAAATCTTCTCTAATGTATTCTCTGCTAAATCCCACATCTTTTCATCACCCAATCTTTTTTCAGGGCGAGTAGAAAGTTCAACATGGTCAAATTTTAAATCAAACTTTTTGTAAAAAAATTGTATCAAAACAATTATATTCTCTATTTCTTTTTCAATTTGTTCATCAGTACAAAAAATGTGAGCATCATCTTGTGTAAATCTTATAACTCTAAACAAGCCAGCCAATACACCTGATAATTCTTGCCTATGTACTATTCCAAGTTCAGCAACTCTCAAGGGTAAATCTTTATAACTTTTTGGAGTAGTTTTGTAAACAAGCATTCCACCTGGGCAATTCATTGGCTTAACTGCAAACTCTCTTCCTTCATATTCTGTTAAAAAGATATTGTCCTTATACTTTTCCCAATGCCCTGAAATCTGCCAAAGTTTTTTATCTAAAATTTGGGGGGTCTCAATCTCCTCATAGCCTGCTTTCTTATGTTCGTCTCTCCAAAAATTAATTAACTCGTTTCTAATTATCAACCCATTATTATGCCAGAAAACCATCCCCGGTGCAACATCATGAAATGAAAACAAATCCAATTTCTGTCCAAGTATCCTATGATCATTGTCCTTCAGCTTGCTTGTATCTAATTTTGCCTTGGAGATTTGTCTTAATAATTTAGTAGAGTCGTAAACTTCTTCTTTCGCAACCTTCTTCCTGCTTGCCTTTTCAACAACATCAACCTCGCCCCCAATACTCCTAGACAACTCTGCTAGTGGATGCCCCTTGCATTTCAATTCAAATTCTTTGTAATAGCCAAAAGGTGCTCGAAAAACTTCAACCTTCTTTTTCTTTAATAAAGCCTCAGCATCTTGCAAAACATCTAATGCAAATTGGGGATTACTCAACGACGAAGACAAATGAGCATAAGGATACAAGACAACTTTTTCAGCACGAACTTTATCTTTCAAATCAAGAATATTTGAAACTAATTCGTCAACTGTTTTTTTCAAGCCAGCCTCATCTGACTTTTCAACAGCTATAAAAATTCCGAGAGGTTCTTTAACAACTATTTCCTCTTTTTGTTTATCGCTTAATTCTTCAGGCTCCTTAATTGCTTTCTTCAATGGTTTGAACTTTATATAATCACAATGCAAGCTTAGGATTTTCATAATTAATCCATGTTTAAGACATTTATAAAGATTTATAAAATCCAAAGCATTAGTAACAAAGAGGTGAAAATGTCAGACATAATTGAGAGGTGCCAAACAGGAATTAAGGGATTTGATGCATTATGCCAGGGCGGTTTTGTTAGAAATTCTGTCAATGTTCTTGTTGGAGGTCCTGGTTCTGGAAAATCAACCTTCTTAATGCAATTCCTTTTTAATGGCGCCACAAAATTCAATGAAAATGGTTTGTATTGTTCTTTTGAACCAGACATAGTTGAAACATTAAAAGACGCGCAATCTTTTGGATGGGACTTAGCAAAACTAGACCAAGAAAACAAAGTAAAATTTATGAAATTCTCGCCTCATACTTCTATTGAAGATTTAAAATCAGAACTGCTGAAAACAATTTCAACATACAATATCAGAAGAATCTGCTTTGACCCTGTCTCTGTCTTAACATTAAATTCAGACAACCAAGGCAAAATCAGAGAAATAATATTCGACATTGCTTCATTGATGAAAAGATTAAGGGTTACAACATTACTAGCAGACGAAACAATCCAATCAACAAATCTTTATTCAGAGAAATCAACATGGAGTGAAACAGACATACTAAAGTTTCTGGCAGATGGAATCATCTTATTTTATGAGGCCGGCATTTCAGGGATAAGCGACAGAGCAATCCAAATCTCCAAAATGAGACGAACACTACATATACGAAATCCAGTAGGAATGAGAATAGACACAAACGGAATAAATGTTGTTCCTGCGGGATAGTTACAAACGAAAGATTTATAAAGTTCTTTTATATTAATATTTTAACATGGCAAAAGATTGGAGAAAAATAGATCGAATAAACACACAAAGATTAATCGATAATCTTAGTTTACCATACCTTAAACAACTTGCTACAATCGGCTGCGCCATAAGGGAAAGAGAACTAGCAAGATTTTCACATACAAGAGATTTATTTGATGATTACACAGGACCAATCCAATTTGCAAAACCCTACTTCGCAAAACTCGCGATTAGCACATATCAAGTAGTAGATAGGGAATTAAAAGATAAACAATTCAAAGAAAAACAAGAAAAGACAAAAAAAGGTTTAGATTTCCAGGTGGAAGAAGAACAAAGAACAGAGTGGTTAGAACAGGGTGGAATTGACCCACAAACAGCTCCATATATATCCCCAAAAAACCCAAGATTTGAAGAACCTACCCCAGAAAGAGCATAAACGTGAACTCTATCATATATACCCCATCACAAAAGTATTTTTAAAGAAGACTTTACTTCCAATTATATGAACGTTCATAATTTGAAAGGAGGTATTTGTATATGGTTTTAAATTTTGCAAAAGAGGCTATTGAAAATGCTGAGAAAAACAGTATTAATTTCGATGAATTAAAGGCTGGTAAAGCAAACATTAAAGTTATTGGCGTCGGTGGTTGTGGGTGTAACATGGCAACATGGCTTTTCAACAAAGGAATTACAGGTGCGACAATTTACGGTGTCAATACTGATGCATTACATTTGTCAATAACAAAAGCTGATGATAAAATTTTGATTGGAAAAGAACTTACACGAGGTTTAGGTTGTGGTGGTCACCCTGCAAAAGGCAAGGAAGCTGCAAAAGAAGCAATTACTGACTTGAAGAGGGCTGTTTCGAGTTCGGATATGGTTTTCATTCTAGCTGGTGAAGGTGGTGGTTCTGGGACTGGTGCTGCTCCTGTTATTGCACAACTTGCTAAAGAAGCAGGCGCGATTGTTATTGGTGTTGTTACTATGCCTTTTGAATCAGAAAAAGCAAGAATTGACAAAGCTGAATTTGGATTACAAGAACTACGAGAGGTTTCAGATACAACAATTGTTCTTGATAATAATAGACTTGTAGATATCGCTGGGCAACTTCCGATGGAACAAGCTTTCGCAGTTGCAAACGAATTAGTTTCCACAATGATTAAAGGTATTGTAGAAACAATCACATTGCCTTCATTAATTAACTTAGACTATGCAGATGTTTCATCTATCATGAAAAATGGTGACGTCGCGGTTATAGGCATTGGTGAAGATAACTCAACTTCAAGAGTTGATACTGCAGTTCAACAAGCCCTTACACATCCGCTTCTGGATGTAGATTATAGGGGTGCAACAGGTGCTTTGATTCACATAACTTGTGGCCCTGACATGAAACTAGAGGAATTTGATAGTATAGGAAGAATGGTGACAGAACACTTGACTCCTGAAGCACAGGTAATTATCGGTGCTAGAATCAATAAAGAATTCCAGGGGCGTATCAGGGTTATCACAATTATGACTGGTGTTAAATCTCCTTATATCCTCGGAAAATCTAGATTCGAAGAAGTAGAAGAAAGGAGAAGAACAATCAATGACCTCGGATTAGAAGATCTTAGCTAAACTGAAATTAATTTTTTCGGGATTTTATTTTTTATCCCTTTTTCTTTTTTTAAGAACTCAAGACCATTCATGCCGAACTCTTGTCTGTGGCCGCATCTCCTTATTACCAAACTTATCAAAAAACAAAACCTTTTCTAAATCTGGTTTTTGTTTTTGTTTTTTCTTAACAGCTGTTTCAAATCCAATTGGCAAAACAGCTTCGACTTCATAATCCTCTGGAATATCTAATGTTTTTTTAATCTGGCCCTCTGCAAAATACCCAACCCAACAGGTCGCCAATTTCTTTTCTGTCAAACTCAACAAAACATTTTCAATTGCAGCCCCAGCCTGTTGTGCTCCAAACTCTTTATTCTGATTATCATACATTTTCTTCACAAGTTTTCTATTTGAAACAACAACCAAAACATAAGGTGCTTTAACAAAATCCTGTTGACATGCATTTTTTATTGCTTCAATTTTTTCTTCATCATCAACTAAAATAAAACGAATAGTGTATTGGCCTCCAGCCATTGGCGCAAACCGCCCAGAATCAATTGCCTGTATAATCTTTCTCCAGTCAGGTTTCTTACTTCCAAATCTTCGAACACTTTTTCTTTTTTTAATTGCATCTTGTAATTGCATAATTAACTAAGAAAACCAGACTATAAAAATGTTTTTAAGAATCGTCCTCTACATCTGGGCGTTCCTTAAGATGCTCACCAAATGATTCTTGAAAAGACAGAAACCCATAATACAGACCATTTCTTAATGACTCTGTTAAAACTCCTTTTTCTACTGATTCCATATAAGCTTCTAAATTTCCAAAGAATCTTTTTCCACCTTTAACTTCCTTAAAGTCATATCCATATTTTTGTGAAATCTCTTGTGCCTTTCTTGCTCTTTCTCTCAAAAGCGCAATTTGATCTGGTGCCGGTTCTCTTACACAAGCAAGGTCAGAACAAATTCCAAATAACGGAACCATTGCACCCTCACAATCTTCTCTACTTATCTTTGCCATTTTAATAGAAACGCCTCGGAGAGGACTCGAACCTCTGACCCTACGGTTAACAGCCGTATGCTCTACCTACTGAGCTACCAAGGCACGAAAAAACAAACTAAAAAGCGTATTTAAAACTAACTATCAGGATTCTAGCTTGTCTTTCTCTGGATTCTTCAACCCCAAATCCCCCAAATCCACCCCACGCAAAATAGCATTTTGTTTTTCTAGATATGCAAAAACATTTGCATGTTTTGAACCTTGAATCAGCAAAATAATCCCTTGAATTGTTTGTTCTAAATGTTCTGCATCAACAATCACCCCCACCATGTTATTATGAATCACCAAAACTGCCCCTGTTAATTCTTCAATGGTCCTTTTTGCTTTTCCTTTTGTCCCAATCAACCTCGCCCGAATCTCTGCGAAATTTTTTCTGTGCGTGTGCTCTTTTATATTAACAAATTCAAGACTAAATTTTTCATTAAGCAAAAGAAGGGCGTCTTCAACATCAAACCCAAAATCAACAGCCCGTACTACTTCCTCGCCGATAAATTCATTTAATTCATTGCCTTCAATCTTAACAGAATTAGAAAATAAAGCGACTTTTATTTTTAACTTCTTCTCGATCTTTGGAACAGCCTTCTTTATCTTCCTTATACTTTCGACTTGAATAGTTCTCATATCAGAATTTTTAGGAAACTACACTTTAAAAAATGTGGTAAATTCCAAACATCCAAAAAACGAGTATTAGCATCATTTCTCTGATTTTAAAATTCAGAAGCCGAGGTGTTTAGCAATCCATCCCTTTTCAGTTTCTCGATTGCCGCTTTTGAATATTTAAACAAAACATCCCCTTTTTCATCATCATATGGCCATGGTTGAATAATCATGACATCTCCCTCCCGCAACCACATCCCCCTCTTCAATCTTCCTGGTACTCTGCAATTTCTTGTTTTTCCATCCATACAAGACACTAACATTCTTCCCGCCCCCACCCTCTGAGCCAAAACCCCAATAACTTCTGTACCTCTTGGAAGTTTAACTCTAACTGGCCCTTCAGGAGTTGGATGATTTTTTTTATTTTTATTTTTATAATATGCCATATCTATTCAAGAAGATTTTTGTTTTTAAATGTGATTGTTTAAAAAAATTAAAGTCGTAAGCCATATTAATTTAAAGAGGACACTTTAGGACAGAGGGTTCCGTTCGTAAAACCCATTAAATAAGGGATGTGTGCTTTCTTTTTATTTCTTTTTTCTAAAAAAGAAGATAAATTTTTTGGGGTGGAGAGACTCGTTTTTGCTTCTTTTTCTAAAAGAAGATTTTAGAAAGGAAAATAATTGTATTTGTATGTTTCTATAATTCTTAAAATATCAAAATCTCGGATTACATTAGAAAATCTTTTTCTGATTTCTATTAAAATTTTGTAAAGTTCATCTTCGTTTTCAGTTTCAAATTCAATTTCTAAATCCCATGAGCCAATAAGTTTTAAGAATTGGGTTGCTTTCTTATGCTGTGTAACATAAGATTTTATTTCTTTTTCTGATTGTTCATCAAGATTTTTTGTTCTGAAAATAATCTTATAGTGATTTATTCCTAAATTTTGAAGATTAAGATAACATCTATATTGAAAAATAATTTTTTCTTTTGTTAGTTTCTTTAATCTGTAATTGATTATATCTCTTGATAGTTTTGTTTTTTCTGCTAAATCCACAATATTAATCCGTGCATTTTTTGAAAGTTCTTTTAATATTTTTTTGTCAGTATCATCTAGCTCATAAATTTCAGAAGGAGCTCCATAAATAAATTCAGAGGGTTTTGTTTCTATTAAATATTCTCTTGAGTAGATTGGAGAATATTCAGTTAGTAAAACATCTTTTTCTAGAATAAATTTTGAAAATTTGTTCATAAATTCACTTAAAACTTTTCCAAATTCAAAATTTGATCTTGCTATAATTGAAACAGCCAAATCCCACCTTCCTCGAATTTGAGCAACCCAAACAGAATTATTGGATTTATCCCAATAATTTATTATTTTTTGTTCGTCTTCTAAAGTTGTATCTTGAAATTTGAAATAAATTTTGTATTGAGAATAACCTAATTTTGTGAAATCTATAATTGTGTAATATTGGAAGATGATATTATTTTTTTCAAATCTTTTTAATCTATATTCCACTGCTGGTTTTGAAAGTCCGACTTTTTTAGCAATTTGGCTATTACTAAGTCTTGCATTTTCATCTAACAATGTTAGTATCTTTTTATCTTTCAAATCTAGTTTAATCGCCATAGTTGAATAAATGTGCTAAGAGTATATAAATCTTACGCAATAGTAAGAAATATACAAAGAAAGTTTAATATATGTGTTTTTAGTTATTATTAATAAGGAGTAAATAAGAAAATGACAAATGAAAAACAAGAACAAGTTGAAAGAGAAAGACTGCCGATATTAGCCGAAGATGACGTTAATGCAGGGATACACACTTTCCAGAGATATTTGAGGGGAAACAGTTATACTTTTACATTAAATACCTATCCTGACAAAATTGGAGAAGTAGAGTTTGGGTATAAGGAAGTGGAAGTTGACGGAGAGTCGAAAACCCCTTCGGATGTAAAGTCTTATTTAATTTTGCGATATTGTAATTTTAGAAATTCGGGGGGACATTCTCTCAGAGATATAGAGCATGTCTTTGCTGGAGATAAATGTTCTTTAGTTGCTCATTTAAGGGAGTGTACTGAGAAAGATAGAACAAAACTAATTGCAGAAGAATTAGAAAGAGAGAAAATTTGGAGAGATAGAAAATGAAACCTAAAACAATGAAACAAATTGGAAGAAAGTACTTGGCACCCATTATAATCGCTGGAACATTAGCCTTAACCGGGTGCGATAAAGGGAGTGATAACTCTGATTTGCCGATTTATGAAAATGTAAGAACAGGGTTAGTTGAAGAAAGTAAAAAATTGCAAGAGGAGAGAAAACAAAAGATTGAAGGTCTTTTTAAGAGTTATGACTTGGCGTTAAATACTGCGAGAGAATCTTTTAATCGTGGAATTACAGATGGAAAATATACTGAATTAGAACAAAAAACTACTCATCAAAACTATACAGAATCTAAACAAACACTAGATGAATTAAGAAGATTTCCAGAGTATGCTCTTATGTCTTTGCCCAAAGAAGATTTTAGGTTATATAATCTACTAACAAAAAATCTGAGAGGTATTGATTTTAGTGAACCAAACTGTTTAGAAAAAGCTCTAAATGAGGAAGGACTAAATATTAAGGTAGAAACAGGCAATAGTCTTAAAGAGGGAATGTTAATTGGATTGATCGGAGGAGGAATATTAGCATCAATTTTGGGTGTATGCAAGACCTTGGATAAAAGAAGAAAATAAGAAAGGAGTTTCCTAGGGGTTCTAAAAAATTTTATTTTTCTTCGCGAGTCTCTTTCTGAGGGCGGAAAAAATTTAATTATAAATTTCAAAATCTTTGATTTTGACTAATTGTGCGATGGCACGAAAGCACACACCCCCTAACATGATCTTGAGATATTGAATTAACTCAAGATTAAAAACAAAACATAAAAATTAAAGTAAAAGTAAAATCAGGGGAACCCCGCCAACCGCCCCTGCCTCTCCCTCAATTAATCCAAGGCCTTTAGCAATTTCACAAGATTCCCTACCAACAATATTAAAACAAGCATCTTCTCTTCTCATATCCTCAAGAATTTCTTTTAATTCCTCTGCAGTCTTCTCATCTCCTTGAAAAAAAGTTGTTGTCAAGTCTAGGACCCTCTTTCCATCTTCATCTTCAAATACCTTTCCAATTAAATCAGAGTCACATACAGCCACAACAAATCGATGTGCTTTGTGAATTTTTACAAGCATTTACTTGCCTCCCATTCTACAAACAGTGGTTCCACAATCTGGGCACTTACCTTTCATCATTTTAGTGCCTCTCTTCGTTGTGGTTTCTGCACCATCTTGCATCTCTACTTTCTTTTTGCATTTAACACAATAAGCTTCTGTCATTTTACCTCCTTTTTTTTAATTATGAATTTCCTTTTTAGTTCCACAAGCCAAACATCTTAAATAAACCTTATTAGCCTCATCAACCAATTCGGTATCTGGTTTTTTACAATTAAGACAAGTCACAAACCTAGAAACATATTTCTTTATCTTTTCATTCACTAATTCCGATGAAACTTTCCTTGTTAAAATAAGCCTCTCTCCTGCAATCTCTCCTGGGGCCGCCAACTCTTTAAACAAAAATTTCGCAAATTGCTCTGGCTTTCTCCTCAAACAAGAAGCTATTGGCATAAAATTTGTAATGATTGTCTTATTGCCTTCATGGTGCCCTTCAGCTTTCCTTATCTCAAACCGATCACAGACAACTGTCTTGTCTACTTTCTTAAAAGCTTCATCAAGCAAAGATTCGTATTCTTCCATGATTTCCTATGTTATCCTGCCTTTTTAAGGATTTTTACTTCTAACAAAAACAAAACCCTGTACCAAAAAGACTATAAACCCAGTAAGAATCAAAAAAACATGGCAGATGAACAAGAAGAACCAAGAAGAATACCTGTTGATTTAGTGTTGAAAACCTATGTACATAGGCTCAGAGACGATACTCTCTACAAAGTAATGGCTGATTTTCCAGCACCTACCCCTGGAATACTAAAAGACCAAAACATCAGAGAAACAATGTTGGGAAAAGAGGCTAAGGAAACTCTAACTAGATTAGCAAGGGACAGAGACCCAGAGGAATATAGAATAGCAGTCTCTGAAGTAAGACAAGATACAAAAGAATAAACAAAAAATTTATAAACCCCCCATTACTTTATAATTCAACGGTTTTTGATTCTAACCAAATTAATCAGTAATACTACAAAATGGACGAAGAACTTAAGAAAAATATACGAAAAACAGGTACCAGCATTCTTGGTATCAGATGTACTGACGGAGTTATAATTGCAGCAGATAAACAAGTTACTGCAGGCAATGTGGTTATGGGTAAAAACGAAGAAAAGGCATTCAGAGTAAATGACTATCTCGTTTGCGCTGGATGCG
>CAZYXM010000002.1:0-20021 GCA_964651205.1 Candidatus Woesearchaeota archaeon | reverse complement strand
GGAATTACAATCAAACTAGGTTATGCAGACGCAGTCATAAAAAAAGAAAATGGTAAATTAACAGTTGACAAAGAAAGCAAGGGTACGCCTGTTAGATATGTAACTTTTGTAGACGCACCAGGACATGAAATGCTTATGGCCACAATGTTGTCTGGAGCAGCAATTATGGACGCAGCAATTCTTGTTATCTCAGCAGAAGAAGGAATCAAACCCCAAACCCAAGAACACCTCGTGGCCCTAAAAGCAAAAAAAATAAAGAACATTATAATTGTGCAGAATAAAATCGACCTGGTTTCAAAAGAACAAGCAATGGAAAATCACAAAAAAATAAAACAATTTGTAAAAGGAACAATTGCAGAGAACGCACCAATAATCCCAGTTTCTGCTCAACAGAACATAAATGTAGAAATAGTATTGCAAGAAATTCTGAATGTAAAAATAGATAAGAAAAATGAAACAAAAGAACCAATATTTTTTATAGCAAGAAGTTTTGATGTTAACAAACCAGGAACCGATTTGAAAGATTTACATGGTGGGGTCTTGGGGGGGAGTTTAAAGCAAGGAACTCTCAAAATCGGAGACACAATTGAAATCAAGCCAGGTTATACTTACAAAAAACAAAATCAATTTTATTATCAAACTGTAAAAACAAAAATTATCTCAATGCAAAAAGGAGCATATAAACTAGACAAAGCAACACCTGGTGGGAGTTTGGCAATAGAGACAGATTTAGACCCAGCATTAACAAAGGCAGATTCTTTATCAGGCTGTGTTGCATCTCTCGAGGGCAAATTACCAGAAATAACAGAAACAATTAAAATGAAGTATAATCTTTTCAAAGAAGTTTTTGGAACAGGGAAACATGAACCAGTTCAGGAAATAAAGACAATGGAACCCTTGATGTTAAGTGTTAATACTTCAACAACAGTAGGTATTGTAAAAAAAGTCACACCAAATAAAGAAGTCGAACTTTCTTTAAAAATTCCTACCGTCCCATTAGAAGGTGAGTCAATTGGGATTGCAAGAAATTTTAGTAATCACTGGCGTTTAATTGGGTTTGGTGAGGTTGCTTAACTTTATTTCTCTTTGGGATTGGATTTTAGTGCAACGTTCCGAAGGGCTGGCGAAGAGTAAAATTTTAATTGTTAATTATAGATAATTGCCAAAGGCACTATTTTTAGGGCGGGCATAAAAATAAGGCACACTTTCGCAAATTAATTAAATAACAAAAACTTTAAAGAACTATGAAAATCTCAGGACAATTAGAAGGATTAAGTAGGGAGGAAAGGCAAGAGAAACTGCAAAAAATGTTAGATGCAACAGACTGGGAAGCTCACGGGAGAAGGGTTCTTTGGGGACTTAATGTCCCAAGATGTCTTTGCGGACCTTGCTATAGAACCTGGTTGGAGTGGGGCAAAGAATTATACAAAGATAATCCTGAAAGATATGAAGAGATCGTTGAAAGGGAAAATCGTTCTCGTGAGCAAAGAGAATCTTCTAGAAAATTGGCCAAAGAAAAGTATGCTCAAGCTTTTTCTTAGAAAGTGTGCCGGAGGGGGGATTTGGGGGTTTCAAGATAACGCCTCTAGAAATTTTATATATACTAGAAATTATTCTTTCTTTTCTTCAGAACCCTCTTCTGCAGGCGTCTCTTCCTTTTTTGTCAGATCACCAAACTTCTTTTTACCTTCTTTTACAACTATAGTATTAATCTGAGAAGTTGAGGCAGAAATTTCATTTCCCCTGACTGTTTTTCGCAATCTCAATCCCTTCTTTTTTGCATGCATTGCAATTCCCTTTGTTAATAAAACTCTTTCTAATCTAGGTCCTTTGACTTCTGGAAGTCCTGGGAAACCCGCAGTGTCTGATGTTCCTGTTATTTTTAAGGTGTATCCATCTAAATCCGGAGAAATCAAATTACCAGAAATTTCAGTATTAATTACTTGCCCAACTAATTCTTCGTTGTCTGTTTCGAATTTTGCTGTTTTTCCTTTATCAGATACATTTATCTTGAAAGCCATAAGTCTTAGTTGAAATTTTGGTTTATAAAGTTAGTGGTAAGATTTTTGGAATGTTACCCCCTCTTTGTTTTGACCTATGACCTCCTTGCCATTCTCAAATTCTTTTGGCTTCTTCTAGGAGCTCTTCAAGGTGTTCAGGTTTCTGAAGGAAGATAATTTTCCTTCTTTCCTTGTCAAGTTTTTCTGCTAGCTCGTATCTTCCTTGGTCAAGTGCCCTAAAGGCAGCCATTGTTACTTGGTGTAGTTCATAGCCCATGTTGTATTGATTGTATTGACTCATTTTTTCCTCCTGTTAGTTTAGTTTTTTTTGTTTTACATTTTCTCTGCTTTTATTCTCCGAGTCTTTTGTAAAATCTTTCCGCAGCCTTGTAGCAGTTAGTCGCGAGTCTCATCTCTTTTGGATCCTGGGATTCTCCGTAGAGTGATTCTCTTATGATTCCCGTCGCTCGCATTATGTCTGCTTTTCCTATTGCGCTGGGTGTTTCTCTAACTAGTTTTGCCAAGGTTTTTGTTAAGTTTGTCTCCATTTTGTTTTTCCTCCATGTTTAGTTAATAGAAAATGCAATTTTAGGTATAATAAGTTCTGTTGGGGGAGAGTCTACAACAAGACTTTATGTAGGGATTTTTGTTGAATAAGTTAAGATGATAGAAAAAACACTAGCAATAATAAAACCGGATGGAGTAAAGAGAAAGCTCATCGGAGAATGTATAAAAAGAATAGAAAAAGCAGGAGCTGAAATCTTGGGAATAAAAATGCAAAGGCTCACGCTGAATAAGGCAAAAGAACTTTATGGAGCTATAGAAAATAAACATCCTAGAATCTACAAAGCACTTTTAAACTACATGACTGAAGGCCCGATCTGTACAATAACTCTAAGGGGAGAAAACATACCAGAAAAAATAAGAAAACTTGCAGGACCTACAGACCCAAAACAAGCTCCGGGTGGAACAATAAGAGGAGACTTCGCAAGAGGAGACATGAAAAAACTTTACAAACAGGGAAAAGTAGCGAGAAACATAATACACACTTCTGAAAATGCAAAAGAAGCAAGAAGAGAAATGAGAATACTCACTGAAGAGCGCCAGGGGAGGGCGACAAACCACCTCGGAGAAAAGGGAGGGAGAAACTGAAAATGGGATACTGTAAAAGTGGGGCGGATGCTGCAAAAGAACAATGGATACACGAAAGTAACCTCAGATGTGACTTCAATCGCTTGCTTTTGGATACAGAGGATATTGAAAGAAGGGCATATTGGGGAAGCTTGAAATCTGCTCGGAAAAGCTGGGCCTTGAATTTTAGACTAATGAAAACAGATGGTACCAAAACGTGGGTAGTAAAGGGAAATTATCTTTCTCATGACGAAGAATATCTTGTTAGCGACACAAAGGAAGATTTTTATGTAAGTGAGAGAATGAGAAAAACAGACCATCAAACAGAAGCAATAAAATATCTTAACAGAATGATTTCTCACGAAGGATTGTTGATTGAAACCACAAGAAGAAAAATCAGGGCAGAACTGGCAGATCTTTGTGCCTCAAACGAAGCAAGATATTCTAGGAGTGACAGACACGAGTTTAGGATCGGTACATAGTAAGATATCAGAAACCTTCAATTTTTTATTATAGCCTCCAAAAGTGCCTAACCTAAAAACCTTCTTCACATCAAAATACATTTTCATTAATTCTAGATCTACTGCCGCTCCGGGGCTATTAGACCTTGTTCCAACCACAATTCTTTTATTTTTAAATTCTAAAACTATTAACTTGTTTTTCTCATATTTTTTATAGGAAATTTTACTCTTTTTGAGCGTATCCTCAATAAAATGTTCCCAGCTTTCTTCAAAAAGAAAACCATAACTCTTTTTTTGCATATCAAAATTAACATAAATCAGTTTATAAATTTATGCGGAAGGATAACTTCTATTGCGTGGTCTACTCTCTCGACGAAAAGATAAATAGATAATTTTCTTTTTTAGAACTCTCGGGTACATACAAGACAAGTCAATTCGGGTTTAAAAAGTTTGTTGTGTTACTCTTTCGTAGAAATAACAACCCAAAGATTTAAAAAAGATTTTAGCGAAAAGATGTGAGGCAATGGAATGAATTCAAAGCTGAAAACCAATTTTAAAAATTTACAAAGATTTCTCTCGCCTTTTGTTTTTGCATTTATTGTTTTGAAAGGGGGTGTGAGAATATGGAAATCGAAATAGAGCGTATACGAAAATTTATGCAACTTGTTGAAACACGAAAAGATTTTGAAGTTAGATGTAACTTGGTTTGTAGTTATGTGCAAGATTATCATGATGCTGGTATAAAGCTTGGCAAATTGGAAGCATCTAGAAGATCCGATACGGATGATTATGAAGGGCCTCTTAATCTTGGGGTTTCTTATTATTGAAGATGAATGAACTAGAAAAGAACTTTTTCTTTTTGAGCAGGCCAAGGCATTATCAGTTTAGTGGATTTTGTGAATATAATGTGTGTTCATCAGAGAATATAGAACAAGCTCTTTTGAGAAGAGATCTTGAAATGGCCTCTAACGGCAAAGATATCAAAGAAATTTTAATTGGATATACCGAACCAGTTACTAGGGGAGTTACAACATTAGAAGGAAAAACCGCATGGTATGTAGATCATTATGTAGAGAATTATCCTGATTCTCTTTTGTTTAGATCTCCTACAAAATATAATTCCTATCAAGATGATTTTGCCTTTGTAAATCGTTTGAAGTCTTTTTTAAAAGCTCCTGAAAATTCAAATGTCCTAGTTTGTTATTTGGACCACTATAATCTTAAATTCCCAGATTATTTTGAGAAGATGCTAAAAGGTGAATTTGGATTCAATCTTGGAGAATTTAAAGACGAAGAAGTACCAACTGGAGAGGTAAATAGGATTGGATATACACATGCGAAGGTTAGTGATAAAACAAATTCCGTTTATGCTACTCCATTTGGCGCAAAAGGAAAAAGGCATGTTGGGGAGATAGTTGAACATTTTGAAGAAGGTGATAGTTGGGGAGGTCGTGCAGGTCGTGACAAAAGATGGAGCAGTCTTAAGTTAGATACTGATTAACAAAACAATATTTTTTTTCCAAAATTTCCGAAACCGTTTCTGTAGTATCCTTTTACCTAAAAATGTGTTGTAGATATGCCCCCAACAATACTTTATGTAGTATTTTTGGATAATTTGTTTAATGGAAATCAAACTTGAACAGATGAAAGGGGGTGAAGAAAGATGAAAACTAAAGAAATGGAGAATTTTTTTGAAATCTATCCTGTGAACTTTGATAAACGAGATTTTGATGAAGTAAGAAGATCTGAAGAACAGAGAATTTTAGCAGAAAAAAACCAAGTACTCGATCAGAAATATTCTCAAAAATATGGGGTCCTCGATGAATTTTGTCAAAAATTGAGCGAAGGGGAAGAGTCTGAGGTAAGGAAAATAGTGGAAATTTCCAAAGCTAAGGAAGGACAGAGGGCAAATCAGGAAGCAAGGGTTGAAGCGAAACTGCTTCTTAATAGGAAAGGATTAGAAGATGTTTTAAGAATGGTTGATTCTACAGAAGTAACCCCCATTCAGATATCTAGAGACATATCCTATTATGGCGAGATGATACCCATGTCCTTAGGATCAGGAGAAGAACATTGGATGGGGTCTCAATTCTACTCTTTTTTCGAACAGGCCCAAGAGTTTATGATTGGAGACCAGAAGTTTAGACTCGCGGTTATGGGAGACATCTATATTCAAAAAGATATACCCCTGTTGAGAGTCAATAGAATTATAGGATCCCACCCCTTAGAAAGAAGAGATAGGGGATGGTATAGGCACAAAGGAATTTATAATGGCCACGAGCAACTTGACTTCGGATTAAAAACACAAGTAGAAGCAAATGATTTCTGTTACGCAGAGAATTCAGGGACCAGACTGGAAAACTTTGATCTACAGGACAATGATCCAAATAAGTTAATCACAGAACAAGTTGCAGGAATCATAAGATTCATAAATGCGCCTCTGGGAAAGGTTCCTAGCGTAAAATCGAAAGAGTCTCTAGTAAGATATGATGGAACGACAGGGGAGCCGGTGCTAGTTCCTCGAGATTACTTAAAAAAGAAGGATTGAATAGCCTTGCAGTAGCAATCCCCACAACAACTCCAAAAACCTTAAATAGCCACGGCCCTTTCCAAAGATATGAACTTTGAAGCTATCCGCGAAACTCTGAAAAAAGTAGGATTAGGCCATAATGAATCCAAGATTTACCTAACTCTCCTTAAACTTGGGCCAAGCATGGCTGGGAAAATTGCAAAAGAATCTAATGTCGATAGGAGTGCCTGCTATGATTCTCTTAAAGCCTTGGTGAAAAAGGGACTTGCGAGTTATGCAATTGAGGCAAATCGTAAAAAGTTTGCTGCCGCTAATCCTGAAAAGCTGAATGATTACCTTAACGAAAAGAAAAATCTTGTTTCAGAAATTATTCCTGAAATGAAGGAGATGTTTAACAGAACCGAGGAGAAATCACAGGTTAATATGTTTAAGGGGCTGAAAGGAATGAAAACTGTTTTTGAAGACATCCTTAAAAATGCGAAGGGAGAAAATCTGGTTATTGATTCCTCGGGGAAGTTTACAGAAAAGATGCCCTATTACTTCCCCCACTTCAAAAAGGGACTTGAGCAGAATAAAATTAAAGTTAGGCATATTGTTAGAAAGGGTAAGGAAAATACGCTACACCCAAGCACAACAACAGAAATGAGGTCTTTCCCAAAAATTGTTGGAGAACAAAAAATTACAACAAATATCTATGGGGATAAGGTTGCTTTGATACTTTGGTCCGATGTTCCTGAGGCAGTTATAATAAAAGATAAATCTGCAGCAGAGGCATATAGAAGCTATTTTGAAATTCTTTGGAAATCTGCAAAGAAGTGATTGAGCAAGTTTTATAAACATAAAAATGTTAAAGAGAATATGAAAAAAGAGGGGAGGATTTTTTTGACTTTTGTATTGGCGTTTGTGTCTCTGGTTTTTTTTACAAGCAGTGTAGTTGCTTATGATGAATATGTAAATGCCACAAACATCTCGATTAGAGAAACTTACCAACCTTATGACTTATTTTCTGGAACTTTTTATTTAACACTAAGAGACATTGAAGCAGATGCAAAAATTACTACAAATCTTGGCCAAGAGATCTCGCTTCGGGAATTCTTAGAAGATAATGGTCTTCAATTGTCTTGTGAGTCTTTTGATTGTTTAGACATGTATGAAAGTAGTGGCTCTGGACAAACAACAAAAACAATATCTGTGTCCTCAAGCCCTCGGGAAGTTGGTTTGGAATTAACAGGAAATGGCGTCTCTGTTTCTGATATTGATTTTGATTTTGTTTCTGATTTTGGAAAAGGAAATTCAATCCCATTAAAAATTGATTTTTTTGATGAATATAATTGGGAATATGATGAATTCTCTGACGATTTCTCGAGGAGAGAAACATGGGGGTGTTTTGTAAATAGTTCTGCGAGCTATAATAAATTCATAAGTGCCTCTACAAGATACTGTGAAAAGGTCTCTTTACTAGAATCAAACAAATTCTTATTAGGGGCAGATTTTATAGGAACAGACAACAAGGATTTAATCATGACCTTATTTGACAGCAACTTTCTTGAAATTGAGAATTGCAATTTTTCTTCAAGCTCTGCAGATAAATATTGCATTATTGAGACAGATACTCTTCAACAGTCTGGAGATTACTATGCTTGTATTAATGCAGAATCCATTGCAGATTCTGACCAAACAGCCTATAAATTAGCATATGAGAACACCGGAACAAAATGTGGGTGGTATGGCAATCCATTTTCTCAGAACTCAACTGGTGATTATGGAATTTATGTCAAGCTTCCAAAATATGATGAACTTATAGGTTCTTATAATTTTTCAAGCACAATAAAAACTGCTATTTCCAATAGTGCAAATACCTACTTATTAAAAAGATATGGTGGGACTTGCGAAGGGGGGTGTGTCTTGCCAATCAAATTTTCAGGTGTAAACCAAGAACTAATATTAAATAATCTAGAAATTGATTACAGCCAGTCATCAGGTGCAAGCAGTTCAGATAAGTTCTATGAGGTTACAAAAGAAAAAACAAGAGCTAATTTTTCAGGTAATGTGGACATCTCAAAGTCAGGATTCAAAGTTGCGACAGAAAAAAGCAAGATTGTTAAATTTTATCTTGAGAACGGAATTGATGAATTATTATTTGAAACACTTGTTAGAATAAAACTGGCACCAATAATTTATACACTTTATCCTTCTAAGGCACCGGCTGGTGTGGATGTTCTTTTTTATCTGGACTTTGGTTCAAGTAAGAATATAAGTTCTGTTTATTGGGATTTTGGAGACAGCACAACAGACACGACGACAGGGAAAAAAGTAGTTCATAAGTATGACAATATTTCTAGGTATGACATCAATGTAAAGGTAACAGATATAAACGGAAGTTATTCTGAGAAAAATTTTACAATTATTACTGAATCGCCAAAAAATATTGTGAATTCTACACTTAGTCTGAAAAGAGGTTTTGTTAATAGTGCTTCTCAACAATTAAATGCTCTTCTTGGATGGAAGAAAGTGATTGCTACTGACAAGGTGGGGGTCTCCCAATATGTTACTGATTTAAACAAAATTGAATCAAACATAAGAAAAGCTGTAAGTGACTCTGATTATTTGAAGGTTGCCTCTGACTTGTATGGTTTAGTCGTGCCAAGAGCTGTTTATGTTTCAGAAAGTGTAGTTGAACCTTTAATTGCAAATTCTGCTGATATTCTTCCCGAGGCTGTGGAGGGCGTGGTTGGGGGCGGGGAGGGGGATTTATCTGATTATAAACAACCAATAATAAACTGGCAAATAGAAAATATCATTGCAACAAAAATAAAGGAAACTGTCTCTATAGAAAAAGACGACGGAGAAACAGAAGATCTCTTTACCTATTATAGACTTAGTATTAAATCAAATTCAAATAAAGACACCTATTTTGTTATTCAAAAACCAGAAGCAAGTTTGAATTTCAAGACAAGTGAGAATGTTAGAGAATCCGGAGCTAATTCTGTAATTATATTAAAACCAGAAGAAACCAAAGAACTAGAATTTTATGTTTCTGGAAGCGAAGACCTTATTATGTTTGTGTCTCCAAAATTAAGTTATATAACTATAACAGAACCTGTTGGACCTTGTAACTATAATAAACAATGTGAGAAATCACTTGACGAAACTTGGAAAAATTGTCGAAGTGATTGCAAACCAGTCGGGTTGTTTTTATTATGGTTAGTTATCCTATTACTTGTTTTTTTGATTGTCTACACCCTGCTTCAACAATGGTATAAAAGAAAGTATGAAGAATATTTATTTCATGATAGGACACAATTGTATAATCTTGTGATGTTTATTAATAATGCAAAAACTGGGATGTCTTATGAGGATATAGAAAAGAAATTGACTGAGAAGGGATGGTCTGGAGAACAGATTAATTATACAATGAAAAAAGCACAGGGAAAAAGAACTGGAATGTTTGAGATTATTCCTGTTGATTGGGTTGTTTCTAGAATAAATCAGAAAAAAGCGCAAAAGAAAAAATATCCTGCCCCGACAAATTACCAACAAATCGGAAGGAGAAATATTGCTACTCCCTTTGGACAAAAAAATAAACCAAACTTTAATAAAAGGTTCTAATTTAGATTTTAAATGGTGATAAAAATTTTGAGGAATTTTGGAAAGAGAATTTTTGGAAACCTATTTAGAAAGAGAAAAGAAATAAAGCTTGGACTTTACGGACCTCCAAATGCTGGGAAGACAAGTTTAGCAAATAAGGTTTGTCAGGATTGGGTGGGGGAAGATTTGGGTAGTGTTTCAAAAGTTCCGCATGAGACAAGACATATTCAATTTAAAGAAAAAGTGTATATAGAAAAAGATGGAAAGAAAATTGAATTCAAACTTGTTGACACTCCAGGAATTGCTACAAAGATTGATTTTGAAGATTTTTTGAAATTTGGACTTAAGAAAAAGATAGCACAAAAAAGAGCAAAAGAGGCAACACAAGGAATTATTGATGCTATAAAATGGCTTGATGATATGGACGTTGTCGTCGTTGTCTTGGATGCTACAATCAACCCGTTTTCACAAGTGAACATCACAATTATTGGAAATTTGGCTGCTAGAAAGATTCCAGTGCTAGTAGTTGCAAATAAGATAGATTTAAAAAAATCAGATGTTAAGAAAATACAGGGTGCTTTCCCAGAATACCCGGTTGTTGGGATTTCAGCAAAGACAGGAAAGGGAATTGAGGACTTTTATGAGTCCCTGTTTAAGTTAGTAAAAAAGAGGTAAGATGAAGAAAAAAAAGAGTGTGAAGAAAAAGAAAATTGATTTTAGGAAAGACTTGACAATACATTTTATGCCGTATTCTGAGATTGCGCATGAAGATGCTATCGGGAGAATCAAGAAAATTATGGGGCTAGTTTTGGAAAATAGGATTATAATTTTGCAAGGAAGACTTAAACCAGAAGAAGAAACAAAACTTATTGAGAATACCATGACTTTGATTGGAAATATAAAAGGATTTCAAGGTGTTGAGATTGCAGGGCTTTCTGGAGACACAGAGAAAACTTTGTTTGACAAAGTTCGACACAATATTGCGAGGATTTTGATTGGGGAGCAGGACGCTGTTACCATAATTGGTCCTGCGACAATTGTTAAAGAGATAAAAAGAGACCCAAAGAAGATTGAGTTGATGTTAAAGAGAAGGTAAGTTTTATAAAGAAGTTTTTCTTGAATTTCATATGAAAAAGGGTTTGATTTTATTTGCAGTGTTTATATTTAGCTTTGTTCTTGTTTCTGCACAACTTCCAACCAATCTCCAGAGCGGATTAGTTTCATACTGGAATTTTGATGAGACAAATAATGGTAATACTGCGACCGACTCTATTGGAAACAATGGTGGTTCAATAAATGGTGCTTCTAGGGTTGATGAAGATATTTCTGGCAGGGCTCTCTCCTTTGATGGCAATGGAGATTATATTCAAATACCTAATGATGCAAGTTTACAAACTGATTCATTTACAATTAATCTCTGGGTAAAATCAAATGAGGCCTCTGCAGGCAACCCTGATGACACTGACAGTAATGCTACAACATACAATGGAATTATTGGCAAACATCGGTGCAATGTGGATAGTAATTCATTTGTAATCATTCAAAGGGGAAGTGAAATAATCGTTCAAGTTTATAATATCAATGGAATTATTGAAGAGGGGAATTCATACTGGTACACTCTTAAAACTCCTTCAAGTGGCATATACAATCAATGGGGCATGCTTACTTTGACTATTCAAAAGAATGGAAAGGCTTCAATGTATCTCAATGGAGCATTAGTTGATTCAGCAAGTATTGGAAACTTTAATGGGGATAGAAATAATAATCACTTGTTAATTGGGGCAGGCCAGTATGGGAATGCAAACAATGATCCAGACAACCCTTACTGTGCTAATATTTTTGGAGACACAGATGGTCCAGTCCAATTCTGGAATGGTCTTATTGATGAGGTAGGATACTGGGACAAGGCCCTTACAGGGAATGAGATAAATGAAATTTATGAGTTCTACACCACTCCACCAACCCCTATCGAAACTCTTAACACAACATATTGGGCAAACTTGATAGATGCAAATGAAATTTTAACAACAGCAGATTCAGGAGATACTGTCTTAATGGTGGTGGGCGGTGATAATCTTTTAGGCAAAAGTATAGACTATACAATTGAAGAATTTGGAGATGGGGCGGTTTGGTGGAATCCTTTAACATGGTTCAATTTAGTAAAGACATGGTCAGAATCTGGAGTAATTTCAGGGGCCAGTGTCGAACCAGTCACAATCCAAGTAACAGGGGGGATACTAAGATTCAAAGCAAAAGTGGTTTCAACTTCTGTAACCAGTTCTTCAAGTAATTTAACAATTAGAACCACTCAAAATAGTGCTCCTGTTGCAAATATCACTTCCCCAACAAGTATTCAAAGATATTCAATAGGCACACCAATTTGGTTTAATCACACAAGTTATGATGTTGATGATTTGTTAAATATCACATGGGATTTTGGAGATGAACAAATGGCTAACACTGCATTGAATTATTCATTAACATTGACTCCAAATTCTGGAAATGTGCAGCACACATATGGGGTTGGTGGAAAACCTTACAGTGTAAAACTAACTGCAAAAGAAATGACTCGAGTAGGCAAAGATACATCGATATTAAAAATACAAGTTTTCCAACCTGGTGTAAATGTTTTTCCAATAATAGTTTCTCCAGAAAATGGGGCTGCAAGTGGGGATGGGTGGATTAAGTTTAATGCTTCTGCTAGTTTTGTAGCTAATTGTTCTATAGACATGACACCATATAATTTTACAGCAGGAGATTTAAAATGTGTCTATCTCCATGCTCCTTATAATCCTACTGAAGACACACAAGGATATACTTTAGATTTTAACTGGACAATTCCAGATTCAGAACAGATTATTTACAGAAATGAATCAATTTTTAGTTATCGGTTTATGTCAACAGGACAACATAAAGTAACATTAGAATTAACATACGAGGATTAATGAAAAAAAGAGGGATTTGTCTATTCGGAATTGTGCTGATATTGGCTAGCTTTGCTTATTTTGTTTCTGCAGGAAGTTATACAAGTTCTACAGAGGTTACTATTTCAACAGAGGGGGTAAGTTGCGTTCGTTCGCCTACAACAGCATCTTGGGAAGATTCAGTGGGACAAAAAACAATTGTTTTTTCTGAGACAATGATAGATGGAGATTGTCTATTACATGCCTCAGAAACTGTAGATGCTTGTTGTCCAACTGGTATGACTTGCAATGAAACTACGGAGGGGGTGGGGGTTTGTATTGTCTTAGAAGAAGAAATTAGTTATTGTGCACAATTTGAAACTCAATCTGAATGTGATCCTGCTTCAACTGGAATAAGCAATTCTGAAGTTGAATTTATTGTCGACAAACCACACTTTTGTGGAAGCATCTATTGGATAAATCCTTCTGGAAAAACTTGCCAGAACATAACACGATGTAGGTGTGAATGGGAATCAAATGAATGTAAACCAAAGTATATAAAAGAAACAAATTGCGAGGATGGGGACAGTAGTGGGGGCGGGACTAAGAAATGTTCGTGGTCTACTACAATTGACAATCAATGTGAAGACTCAGGAAACTATATTGTAAATTATACTGCGTCTGGAAGTGCTAAAACTGCAGGAGACCCTGATTGCAAAGACAATGTAAGACTATACCCTTGTTCATCAAGTGTTAAGCTACCTTTTTTCACATGGTTTAATTTTTTCTCTGCTATGATTTGTATTGGTGTTGTTTATTTCTTTTTGAAGAAGAATTAAAAATCAAAAACATTTATTAAGTTTAATTTACTCACATAATCATGCCACACCAATGTGTCCACTGCGGAAAAATATTAGAGAAAGCAAGTAAAGAAATTCTAGAGGGGTGTGGGAATTGTGGGGGTCATTTTTTCTTTTATATTCGTGATGAACAATTACCAAAGGTTCTTGAAAACAAAGAGACAATTATGCCTGAATTTAACCAAGTAGATAAAAAACAAGTTGAAGAAGATGTCAGAAGCATACTAAAAATTGAAGATGATGAAAAACCAGTTATTCTTGACCTTGAATCTGTCCGTGTTCTTGGAGCAGGAAAGTTTGAACTAGATTTAGTTTCATTAATGAATAGAAAGCCTATTGTGTTCAAATTGCAAGAAGGAAAATATATTATTGATATTGAATCTGGTTTGCCTGGGAAAGTAGAAGAATCTGAAAATAAAGAATAAAAATCACTCTGCCTTTGCCGCAACTGCGCACCCTACATTCTCATTATCATAGAAATCCTTACATCTAACATAATATGTTTTTCCTTTTGTCCAAGATGTAGTGTGTTCTACTGAGGAAGAACCAGTCATTGTTGTTGCATCTCCAGAATCCCAGACAAAGAAACATCCAGGCATTGTGTTTGTAAATTTACAAGTTGCTGGCTCGTTTGTCATTACCTTGAAACTTCCCTTATCATTATAGAGCCTAATTACTAGGGGCGGGGTGTTATCAATTCTTACTCTTAGTGTGTTCTTTTGTGTTGCGATATTCCCCACAGTATCTGAACAAACCACTTCAACTTCATAATCTTGTTCTTGTAAATTTGTTAATGTTTGGGTATGTGTTGAAGAGTTTGTATTTCCAAACAAAACCCAGGAACTTATTTGGGGCATTAGTCTCCACCTACATTCTGCCCTCCCTGACTCAGAACCTCCCGAGGTTTGGATAGTCAGTGTAGTGTTTTGTGTTGAAGGTCCTAATATTAAATCTCTGTTTAATGAGAATGAGCTGATTTCTAGTTGTGGAGAAGATTTTAAAGTATAAATTTTACTAGACTGGTCTGTGTTTCTCTTGTAGGTGTCGTCTTCTTTTCCTTCTAGGCCTGGCTGGTCTTTACATCTTATGTAAAAATTTGTCGTAGATTCCGGGACAGTGCTGTTTAATGTCAATTCTCCAGAGCAACTATAACCAGAGATTAATCCATAATCTGAAACAGACGTATCGCAAGTAAACTCATTTGGCATTTCTTCATATGCTTCATCTGAATAAGACCATTTACACTCTGCAGGTTCGTTTAAATTGAATGATACTTGTTTTGTTGACGTGTTAAACTCTATGTATGAGTTATGTGGCGGGTTGAAACTTTGTACTGCTGGTGGAACTCCATCAGGTGTTTGCATAACTTCAAAAGAGAATTTATATGGTGCAAGATTCACATTTCCTGCAACATCTTCGCATCTCAAGTATATATCATATTTTCCGTCTCTTGTGATTGCTTGGTACACTTGCGTATTTTCATCATCTTCAATTTTATCTAATCTTCCAGGTAGAGCTAAAATCCCTTGATGGCTTGTTGTATATCCATCTTCGAATTCATATTCCATTTCTTCATATGATGTTGATTGTTCTCCGATACTAAATCTGCATCTAGAGATTTCATCTGTTTCCACAGTTAGTAAGGCTGAAGTAAATGGGGGAATTGGGCTTTGGGGGTCTATTGAAGCAGAAATTGTTGGCGGGGAATTATCATTTGAGTTTACACAATAACCTTGATCTATTCCTTGTGGTTCATAATAATTACAATTTTTTCCAATTGCCTTACATCTATATTCAGAACATGGCAAGCCGTCTTCATTACATCTTCCACAATCTCCTCCTGAAGGTTGTTCCCATTGCCCGCATTCATATTCAAAATAACAGGTTACATGTGCATTATCATTTTTCCTTGAAAATACACAAGGTATCTCAGGGCCTGATATGTCTTGAAGAGGGGCCTTACCCCTTCCAGAACCTGATATTAGACCTTCTGTAGATTCTTTAATCCCTGTATTAATAACTTTCCTTATAACGGGATTATCTATAACCCCCCCAGTAATTCCACTTCCACTTTCACTTTCACCTTCACCACCACCTTCTAGCCAATTACCTTTTCCATTACAATCTGCAATTGCCATGCATCTTTCTTCTAATTTCATTACTACAGTTGGATTTGCAGCAATAGAAGTTACCCCGCCCCTTTGAAAAAGTCCTTTATAGGGATTTGAATCTGAAAGCTCTAACTTGCCTCCTTCTTTTTCCCAATCTCCTTCCTCTGCTAAAAGTAACCCTGCATATCCCCATTCACAGTCAGGTGTTTTCATATACCATCTTCCAGCCACACTCCCAACACTAAAAAAATCTAACTCAGCCTCGAAATTTCCTTGAGAACAAACTGAGCTTTCTGAAGATGATGAAGAATATTCAGATCCTTGAGAACTGTAAAACTGAAGACCTCCGGGGACTTTGGGAATGCACATATCTAAACCAAGACACCCCATCATTGGGGAGGCTTCTTCTCCAATATTCCCCTTGTCAGAATTTATATCAGCATAATCATTCCTTGCTGCCCCACAGAACTTCTGTCCTGTTCCTTCTCCTGCTAATATAATGGTGCAGTCATTCGCTTCAAAAACTTTACAATAAGTTTCATCACAAGCTTCAGAATCAAATGATTCTTTCTTTTTAGCAATTGAACCTCCCTCTTCAGAAACAGAATTTGCAGCTAGACAAGACTCCCAAGGATTTGCTTCGCATTGTGCTTCTCCTTCTGTTTTGAATACTCCACACGTTTCCATTCTGAAATCAGCACATGGTTCTGTGTAGATTTCTCCATTTAAACAATACTGGCTAAAAAATCTCGAGCCTACCAAACCCTCATATTTTTCAGTTTCTCCTTCATCAGAATGACACCATTGTTCTCCATTTAACCAGGGTTCTCCAATGTTTATTACAGTATCAACACAATTCAAATCCTTACAGAATGCTTCCTTTGAAACTTTATTTAATCTGCAAGTGGTTCCAGAATCATAATCACAATCCTCTTTTAATTCGTCTCTATTCCCGCAAGTATCCAGATAATAAGCATCTTCTTCAAAGCATTTTGAGACTGCTGTTTTTTCACAAGTTGTATTTAATTCTGAAGCAGTGCATAATTTGTTTTCATAAAAATCTCCAGTACATTGATCAAGTGTTGTGTATTCGCAATCATTTTCAAATTCTCCAACATAAACACAAGCTCCTTCTTTTTTTGAGGTAGCTAAGTTCTCACAGGACCCTCTATCTGTGTTTTGCCAATCTATTTCAAATCCCTTTGACTTAGAAAGAATTTCACAGTTTCTTTGTGTTGTGTACTGTATTCCTATTCCCAACATACAACAACCGTGTGTACAATGAGAATTATCTGCACAGTTTGAAGCCGATGTCCAAGTTCCTGTTTGACAAGAATCTTGTAAAGAATTCTGAGTACATAGTCCTGAAGAAGGCTCAAAGCAACAGCCGCCTGCATAAACAAAACTAATTAGAAAAACTGTCAAAAAGATTGTTAAGAAAAATTTTCTCATGGTAACCTAACACAATTTCTAACTCCAAATAAAAATTGTTTTCCGGTGTTTACTTCTTCGAGTGTATAAACTTTTTCCCCATAACCTCCGACAAATAAACCTATTTCATATGCTTTATTATCCCGTGCTATTTGAACAACATCTGCATGACAGGCTTCACGACCGCAATCACAAGAAACTTCTTTATTGATAATCTGATTGACTATCATAATAAAGTCAAATGTTGGGTCGCTTAGAATTGTATTAAAATTCTCAATGCTGTTGGTTTGTGAATTTTTTGTGATTGTTATTTTTTTATTTATTCTTGCTAAGACTTCAGAGGGCCTTATTTCAATTTGTAAATCTGTTGTTTCTTCTTGATAATTTTCTGCTGATTCAAAAGATTTTTTCAAGTTTGCAAAACAACTTTCTACGCCTGGTCTGATTTCTTTTAAAATTTGTTCTTCAAGATGTGTTTTTAGTAAGGGGATAGAGGGTGTGCAAATGGCATCATTGTCTGCAGTATAACAAAGATAATTTATATTCTCTTCATTGTACTTTACAGAATCAGTGGGAGAGACATATCCCCCTTGAAGTTCTAATGGCTGTATTTTTTCCTCGAGAAGTCCTAAAACACATTGTTGAATATATGCTTCTGGATTGTCTACCGGGCTTACATGTGTTTTTGGTGTTGATCTCAGAGCAAAAATTGCAATTACTGCGCTGATTATGACAATTGCTAGGATAATAAAAATCGTAATCTGTGCTCTCTTTCCCCTCTTTTTGGTATTGCTAAACATACTAATTTTAGAGGATAAATTTCTTTATAAAGATTTGTTCTGTTGAGTAAATTTATAAACAAAAGAAGACAAGTATAAGTATGAACAAGATGCAGAAAGTCCTTGAAAATGTACTTGGAGATATCTCATTAAGTAAAGAACAAGAAAGAGGAATTCAGGAAACGACAAAAAAATTCTTAAAGCTCTTGGGTGGTGGGTTTCGGGTGGGGGGGAGTTTAGCAAAGGGCACTCTTGTGAAAAAGAAAAAGCAGGATGTTGATTTGTTTTTTGTATTTGAAAATGAAAAAGATATTGGAAAGTTGGAGGGCCTATTAAAGAAAAAGAAAGTCAATTATAGAATTTTACATGGCTCAAGGGATTATTTTTCTATTTCATTTGAAAATGTAGAGTTTGAAATTGTGCCTGTGAAAAGATTTTCTAAACCAGAAAAAGCTGAAAATGTTACTGACTTTTCTTTATTGCATGTGGATTATATTAAAAAACAGATAAAAAAAGATAAAAAGATTGTTAATGAAATTAAACTTGCAAAGGCCTTTTGTCATGCCCAAGATTATTACGGTGCAGAAAGTTATATTGGTGGATTTTCGGGTTATTCTCTAGAAGTTTTAGTTTGTTATTATAAAAGTTTTATTAAAATGTTAAAAGGTTTGCAAAAAGATAAAATTATCGACCCTGCGAAATATTTTAAAAATAGAAATTTAGTGATGCAAGAATTAAATGCGAGTAAGTTACAGTCGCCAATAGTTGTTGTTGACCCAACTTATCAATATAGAAATGTTTGTGCTGGTTTAAAACAAGAAACTTTTGATAAATTTATTAAGTCTGCTAAAAAGTTTCTGAAAAAACCCACTGAAAAAATGTTTGAAAAGATAAAGATTGATGTTGAGGGATTAAGAAGGGTTGGGGCTAAAAAGGAAAATCTTTTTTTGAAGATTAAATTGGCAACAAATAAACAAGAAGGAGACATTGCTGGAACTAAGATGAAAAAGTTTTTTGATTTTTTATGTTCAGAATTAGAAAGAAAGCAACAAAAAGTTCTAGCGAAGGAATTTGTTTATAGCGACGGCAAAACAGCAGAAGGTTTTATTGTTATTAAAGAAAACAAGATTGTGGATGTTCGGGGTCCTGAGAAAAATATGAAAAATGCCATCAAATCATTCAAGAAAGTAAGAAAGAAAACTTTCACAAAGGGAAGGCATGTTTGGGCAAGGGAAAGAGTTTCTATTGATGAGATATTGAAGAGGACAAAGAAAGTTGGGGCGGAGATGGGGGTTGGGTTTTAAGTGTTAGTTCTTTTTTACATTAATTAATCATTTATTCCTGAGGAAGTTATTATGATTTAGTGGTTACACACCAAAGATTTAAATACTACTTTTTTCTGTAAAAATTATGGAAGGTAACAAATGTTATAAGATTGAAGCGAAAGGTTCTGGAATACTTCCAAGAACTTTTTGTAGATGGGCTGTTCTTAAAGAGAATATGGGGTTTGATGAAACTCATAAATATCTCCAAGGAAGTTCTAATACTCACCTATTGAGAGTTAGGCAAGAGAAGGGTAGTACATTATTAACATATTTACATACTCCAAATTGGAGTTCAGAACAATCGGGCAGGCATCATCACAGAACAATTTTTGAGGGAGCACTTTCTCCAAGTATAATGGTGCTCTATAGAGTTACTCCAAGATTGAGAGTTTCTTTTGAAGAATAAATTCAAATATTTTTTACATTAATTAATTCCAACCATTTATTCTCTAATTTTAATTTTAATTTAGGACAATCTAACTCATAAGGACATTTATTTAATGCTTGATGTCCAGTAATGAGATTACAACAAACCCCTAAATCCCCCAGGTAACATTCTCTTTTCTTTTTATACCTGCAATTTCTTGAAGAACAGACTTTTCATCGGAAGTCAAAAGATCTTTGTTTTCTTTAAATTTTCTAAATTGAAATTCAGACAAGTTGCTGTATAGTGATTCTCCTACGACTAATTGTCTTTCAAAATTTACACCAGGAGTAGATATTGCGATTTCCTTTCCTTTTTCTGCTTCTTTGATATTATTTTTTTCTTCTTGCATTGCTTTTACTCTACCTATTTTAACATCTGAGGAATTTACTAATTCTATTCCATGTTTTAATTTACCGCCATCCACACTAATACCGAATATTGCAGGATTAGAATTTCTAAATACGAAATCAAGGAT
>CAZYXM010000001.1:0-25935 GCA_964651205.1 Candidatus Woesearchaeota archaeon | reverse complement strand
AGTCCAACCCAAGAAGAAATATAAAATGGGTGTAATGAAGAAATATTGGATAAGAAAGATATTGAAGCCATTAGGATATAATTTAAAACAATACGAGATTAGATCTTTTGATAGATTTCTAAAAAGAACTAAGAAAAAGAATTTAGTTGGTATTGAGATTGGAGTTCACGATGGAGAACACGCCTTAGATCTGATGGAAGAATTGTCTATAGCGAAACTTTTCCTAATTGATCCTTACAAGTCTTACGAAGACTATTATGAAAGTGTGGGGAATCCCAAGAAAACAACAAATGCTTTAGTAAACGAAAGGATGAAAACCGCTAAAAAAATTACTTCTAAATGGGGAAAGAAAGTAGTCTTCATCCGTAAATTTTCTGGAGAAGCAGCAGAAATTTTCAAAGACGAATCCCTTGATTTTGTATATATCGATGGAAATCACCAGTATGAATTTGTCAAAGAGGATGTTGAAAAATATTATCCCAAGGTCAAAAAAGGAGGGGTTATTGGGGGGGATGATTATACTTCAAGCCAAGAAACCAAGTTAGAACAGTTTGGAGTTTTCAAAGCCGTAAATGAATTTTTTAAGAAATTGAAAAAAGATATATCTTTTTATGAAAGAGATTGGTGGGTTATAAAGTGAAATTCTTTTTGGAAATCAACCACAATAATCCTTAAAAAGTGTTGTCTTAGTCTAATAAAATGGAAGAGATGGGGCATAAATTAGAGAAGTGTCAGGTTTGCGAATCGACAAATCTTTATAAATTTCTATCTCTCGGCCATCACCCAAATCCTGATAGGTTTTTGTCCAAAGAACAGTTAAATGAACCTGAAACACATTATCCTTTGGGGGTACTCTTTTGTGAGAGTTGTAAACTGGTTCAGCTGGGATATGCTGTAGATCCGTCTGCACTCTTTACTGAGGAATTTATATATACTAGCGGATCTAGTAAAGAGTTGGTTGAGAATTTTAGTTCCTTGGCTGAGATTATTATAAATAGATTTGAATTAAATTCTAATGACTTAGTAATTGATATAGGATCTAATGATGGGACTTTTTTAGAAAATTGTCTTCTTCATAATATCAAAGTCTTAGGTATTGACCCTTCTAAGGCTGCAGAACTTTCTATCAAGAAAAATATTCCAACACTAATGAATTTCTTTAACGAAAAATTGGCAAGGAATATCTATGGAAAAGCAAAAGTAATTACCGCTACAAATGTCTTCGCACATGTTAGAGAATTGGATTCTTTTATTAAAGGCGTAAAATTACTTTTAGATGATAAAGGAGTTTTTGTACAAGAATCTGGATACATAAAAACATTGATAGAACAAACGCAGTATGATTCAATTTATGTTGAGCATTTAAGGTATTACTCTCTGAAATCTTTAGTAAACCTATTTAGTAAGTACGATATGGATGTTTTTGATGTGGATTTGATAAGCACTCACGGCGGTTCAATAAGAACATATACATGTAAAAGGGGAGAGCGCCCCATCTCAGAGAATATTCAGAGAGTTTTAGAAGAAGAGGAAGCGTTTGGGTTACACACTCGAGAAGTCTATGAGGTGTTTGCGGAGAAAGTTGAATCAAATAGAAACGAGTTAAGAAAGATTTTATTGAATCTAAAATCTCAGGGGAAAAGAATAGTCGGGCTGGGAGCTCCAGCAAAAGGAAACACGCTATTAAATTATTGTAAAATAGGAAAAGAAACAATGGATGTACTATTAGAAAGAGGAAGTCTTAAAGTGGGAAAATATTCTCCTGGAATGCACATTCCTATCGTTGAAGAAGATATGCTGTACTCTGACAATCCTCCTGATGCTGTATTATTATTAATTTGGAATTTAGAAAAATTTATTGTTCCAAAACTAAGAGAAAAAGGATTCAAAGGGCCAATAATCGTCCCAAACCCAGAACCCCACATTTTATAATTTAGTCTCTTTCAAAGAATACTTTTTCAAACCCCAATTTTCATCATTATACAATATTAATTTGCCTGTCTTCAACATCTCCTTCGCATCCTTAATGTATTTTCTTGCATCAGGTCTTGGTCTTTCATTGTCAACGGCACCATGAGATTGATGATATGTTTTTTCATTAAGAATTCTCAACTTATTTCCAGAAACAATAGCATATATGCTAACATACCCATCCATGCCCCCATGCACATTAATTTCAGGATATCCCTTAAATTTTTCCACTGCCTTTTTAGAAAGAATCATAAAATCTCCCGGAGATCCCCCATGATATCTAAGATAAGCCCGGCTCCTGGTAAACTTCAACAAGAACCGAATGATTAGTCGTGGCAAATTTGAAAATACCTTCACACCACGGTAATATCTTCCAAAACGAGCACTCCAACAATGATCCCAATTTTTCTCACAAAATTTCTCCAGTTCTTCAACTTTTAAGTTATCTGGAAGATCAATAGGCATATCACATCTATCCGCCCGATAAAAAATGTTTTCTTTAAGGTTTCTTTTTGAAAAACGTTTTATCATCTTCTCACTAAAGATTATATCTGGATTTGTAAACACAATAAACTTTCCATTAGCTTTTCTCATTCCAGCATTTTTCCCAGGAAACTCAAGAAGTTCCATCTTATTACTGGTCTTCACCGCGTCATGAATCTTCTTAGGAACCTCAAAAAATCTCAGAGTAACATAATCTCTATTTTTCTTAAATCTTAAAGCCTCATAAAGTTTTTTATTTTCCTTTGGAGGATTCCAATCAACAAAAATTAGTTCTGCAGGAAGTTTATATTTTTCACACAAATAAATAAGATTTTCCATGTATCTCTGAACCCTATACAAGAATCTATGACCGTAATTATCATTTCTAGCAATTACAACAAATGAGATGTAAGGTTCTTCCATCTTATTCTTAAATTTTGTTTTACTTAATAAATGTTTTGTTAAAATTCATACTCCCTGTTGTTAACCTCTGGAGAGATGTACGGTTTTTCCATACAACCCAGGAAGATTGATCCTTTTTCAACAGACACCTTATGAGCAACTTTTTTTGGTAGGAACAAGACATCATGTTCTTTTAAAATATATTTTTCTTTTTCTTTTGTTTCTATATCAATCAATGTAAATGTGGCCCCCCCATGGAGGATATAAAAAATCTCTGAATAATCATGAAAGTGTCCTGCCAATTCACAATTCTGAAGAACATTGTATAATTTAACATGCTCAACCTTAAAGCCTCCAAAATCTTTATTAAATATCGTAAAGATTTCTCTTCGGGCGTCTTTATGATCAATACCCTTATGGTTATGAATAACTCCACCTATTACCATTTTAGATTCTATCAAACAAGGTTTAAATATTTATAGTCAATAGATTTATAAATATCGGAACTCTTTTTAAAACTATGAACAACAATAAAGGACTATTAAGAGAAACTTGGGTTTATCTAAGACTTAGAAAAAAATGGTGGCTTTTGCCAATAATTTTAATGCTTATTTTAGTGGCGGTCTTGGTGATTTTCGGTCAAAGTAGCGCACTATCCCCCCTCATTTATGCTTTAGGCTAAGTTCTCTGCAAAAGTTTTTAAACGTTTCTGCATTTAAATTCTCATGAATTCAGAAAGACTAGGAGAGATTATGGGATATATTTTGATGCTTTTTGTATCCTCTGGGATCTTGTATTTAGTTTTAAAATTTTTGGGTAAACTTCCTGCTAATTGGAACTATCTTTATATTTTGGCTATGGTTTTTTTAATAACACTTATAGGAATAACAATTAAAAGGGTGTTAAAATAAAATGAAGGCAAAATCTTTTTTTAGAGGATTAAAAACAGGCCAAAAGAATTTTGGAGAGTCAATTGCTATTTTAATTAATACAGCATTGTTAACTCTGGTGTACATTATTGGGGTTGGTTTAACCTCTGTTTTTTCTAAATTACTAAAAAAGGATTTTTTAGAATTAGAAAGAAGCAAAACCAGAGATTCATATTGGACAGAATTAAATTTAAAAAAGGAGGAAATGCGGACCTATTATAGGCAGTTTTAGCGAAAGATGTACATATTGGGTATTAGTTGTTATTATCATGATTCTTCTGCAAGTTTGATAAAAGATGGGGTTGTTGTTGCTGCAGTTGAAGAGGAGAGATTTACAAGGAAGAAACACGACACTTCTTTTCCGATAAATGCTATTAACTATTGTTTAAAGAGCCAGAATATAAAAATAGAAGATGTGGACTGCATTGGTTTTTATGAAAAACCTTTTCTTAAATTTGAAAGAATACTCCACCAACATCTGCAATATTTCCCAAAAAGTTATAAAATCTTCTTATCAAATATGCCCTCTTGGTTTAATGAAAAGTTAAGGGTGGTTAAAATTATCAGAAAAAAACTCAAATATAAAAAAGATGTATTATTTGTCCAGCATCATTTAGCACATGCTGCAAGTACTTTTTTAATTAGTCCTTTCAAGGAAGCCGCCATAGTCACTGTTGATGGTGTGGGTGAATGGTCCACAACAACCTATGGTCTGGGGAAAGAGAATGGTCTTCATTTAATGAAAGAGATAAAATTTCCAGATTCTATAGGTCTACTCTACTCTACAATTACCGCCTACCTTGGTTTTAGCGTGAATAACTCGGAATACAAGGTTATGGGGTTGGCCCCTTATGGTGACATGGATAAAAGAACAAACCCATACTACAAAAGATTGTTACAGGTTGTAGACATAAAAAATGATGGAAGCTACAAGTTTGATGAAAGTTATTTTAAATTCAGTTATTCAAACAGAATGCCTTCTAGAAGATTATGTAAATTGTTAGGCGGGCCAGTATCAAAGAGAGACGTAGAGATGACACAGAGGCATAAGGATATTGCTGCAGCCCTTCAATTAGTAACTGAAGAAATTCTTACTAAGATCTTAAATCATGTTTATAGGGTGACCCGTGCCCAAAATTTGGTTTTGGCTGGTGGGGTGGCTTTAAACAGTGTTTTCAATGGGAAGATATTAAAAAAAACGCCATTCAAAAAGATCTGGATTCAACCGAATGCTTCAGATGGGGGAACAAGTTTGGGGGTTGCCCTATATATTTATAATTCAATTCTTAACAAAAAAAGAAAATATGTTATGAAAGATGCATATCTTGGCCCGTCTTTTGAAAGTAAGGAAATAGAAACATTTCTTAAAAAAAACCAGATTAAATATCAACTATTTAGGGACGATGAAGAATTAATTAAAAAGACTGCAGGCCTCCTTCATAAAAATAAAGTTATTGGGTGGTTCCAAGGGAAAATGGAATGGGGGCCAAGAGCTCTTGGTGCGAGAAGTATCTTGGCAAATCCTTGCAATCCCGGGGCTCAAGCCCTACTAAATGAGAAAGTAAAACATCGGGAAAAATTCAGGCCGTTTGCACCAGTGGTCTGCGAGGATGACGCTTTAAAATATTTTAAATGTGATAAACCAATCCCAGACCCCACGGATTTTATGTTAATGGTTTACCCGATAGAGAAAAAGTGGCATAAGATAATCCCTGCTGTCACCCACGTGGATGGGAGCGGGAGATTACAGACTATCAGAAAATTTCAGAACCCTTTGTATTATAATCTGATTAAAGAATTCGGGAGACTATCGAAGGTACCCATTTTAATAAACACCTCTTTTAATATACGTGGGGAACCTATTGTTTGCACACCAAAAGACGCATATAAATGTATGATGGGAACGGGAATAGATTATTTAGTTATGGGCAAATTTTTAATTAAAAGGGAAGATAACCCCCGGGATATCTGGGACAGTGAAAAATATGCAAACGATTGAGAGTAAAGTAAAGAAGATATTAATTGGATTTGTAGTTATCGTAATTTTTGGGACTATTCTAATAAACTTTGCTTTTAATATCACTCTTATTCGTCAGTTAATTATCCTCATGATAGATATAACACTAATTTTAATTGCTGGATATTTCTATTTTAACCCAGAATTTCTTATTAAGAGAAGAAAAGAAATACTGCTCCTGGTTATCTTCCTTTTTTTATTCTTTATAATTATGGAAACAGTCCTAAGGATTACTGATTGCGGATGGAAATGGGATGTAACTCCGGGGGGAGATATTAAGTATAAATATCAAACTTCAAAAAAAATTTGCAATTCAATAATAGATGGAAAAAGATTTTATAGAATCACAAATAATGAAGGATTTATAGACGATAATTTTAAGTATGACAAAGAAGATTATAACATCTTCCTTGTAGGAGACTCTTATGCTGCATGTTTAGAATCAGATTACGAAAACTGTGCTCACCAAAAGTTGGAAAGGGATCTTAAGGAAGAATATGGGGAAAAGATTAACGTAATGAACTTTGGAGTAAGTAGTTACAGTGGCTTAGCAGAGTTAGAAATTGTTAAGAAATACACAGAAATTTACCATCCGAAGATGATTATTTTATATTTCTATGTAAATGACTTCAGAGAAAACCAAGATTATCTTAATGAAGTTTATGTAAGATCAAACTCTCAAAAGTTTATAAGAACGATAACCCCAAAAACATTTTTATTTTTTTTTACTAACGGAAAGAATTTATTAGATAATTTTTTAATAAGGTTCAAGTGGTATCGCGATTTAAGTGGTCTTGAGAACCAAGCAAGATCTGGTCGTGGAGTGTATTTAAAAGAACCAACTCCCGAATGGGATGAACTTATCAAAATCCAGCTAAACATCCTCGATGAGATATACGCCCTCGCAGAAGAAGAGAACATCACATTACTTCAAGTTGCTACAACAGCAAAAGAACAGGTCTATGGGGAAAAATGGGCGCAAGCATTTAAGATCTATCCTTCTCTGAACCCAGAAGATTATCTTTATTCAAAACCTAACGATATAATAATGGATTATGCTGAAGTAAAGGGGATCCATCATTTAGATTTGCTTCCCCTATTTAGAGCAAACCCTAAAAGGTTACATTGGAACGAGGGTCATTGGAATGACGAAGGGCAACTTTTTGCTGCAGAAAAAATAGAAGAGTATATTAAAGAAAACAAGTTATTAGAATAAATAGAACCCAATCTAAAAATGAATACAAAAATAGCTATTTTAGAAAATGAAGCTCAAGCAAGAGAGTACCTTAATCAAAAAAATTTCTCTAAAGAATTTGTTCCCATAACCCTAAGTTTCGAGGCAGAAGAATTTTTTAGAAAGAATAACATACAAGTTAAAACAGAAGAGGATTATGAAAAGGAAGGTTTATACCGAAACTTACATGAAGAATCTATGAAACTAACATGGAAAATTTGTAAAAATAGTAAATTTAAGTATTCTGGAATTGACATCCTGCCCCTTTTTTATTATAAAATCTTTACAAAGATTGCAAGATGCAAAAAAAATTTGAGACTTATAAAAGAGATTATCCAAAGAGAGAATCCCCAAGAAATATTGGTCTTTCAATCTGAGGAAGTGGTTGATAAAGAATACTGTTCTAGACTAATGGGGTATGTTTTCAAGAAAAAGGTGATTAAGTTGCAATACACTCCCCAGGTTGTTAAGAATATCCGAGACAATAGATTGATAAAACTATTTGGGAAAATTCAGAAAATTATCACCAAATCTCAATTAAAGTTATCCAAAGACAAAAAAAAAATCTTTATTTCAGGTGGAGAACTTTATTTCAAAAACTTAGCACTTGAATTGATAAAAAACAAGAAAAATAGCCTTTTTAATTTTGGAGGTGACTTGAGAAGAAGTTTTTTTGTGAAGGGAGGGTATCTTCCCTTTTATGAATTTTCTAGAAAACCAGATAGAAAAACTCAAGAAAAAATAAAAGAAATTGATAAAATTAGGAATCTCTCATTAGATAAAATTTTGAAAAGTGAAAAGAAAATTGCAGAGGTAGTAATGTATAAAATACAAACTCTCCTAAAGGCAGAATTGCCAGGGGTTTTAGAAAGACTAGATGAATTTCGTGGTTTGTTAGAGCAAAGAAAAATCAATATAATCTTGTTATCCGAAGAAGGACACCCATTTTCTAGGGGGATTATTCAGTTAGCAAAGCAATTTAATATACCAACCATTACACTACAACATGGGCTTTTTGGTGAAAGAAGTCCCTCTGTTTATAATAATGCGGATTTTTATCTAGTAATGGGGCAATATTCAAAAAAACTAATACAAAAATTTGCTCCTCAAGATATGGGGGTGATTATAACAGGGACACCAAGATATGATTCTTTAAAGGAAGACCGCAAAGTAGATACAAAGAAACAGATAACTTACTTAATGGAGGTGGCGAATGAAGATGCTATAATTCCGAATAACCACCTGACAAAAAAAAGACAAAAAGAAGTTTTAGCAATGCTTTTTAACATTATGAAAACCCTCCCAGAATATCAACTAATACTGAAAACTCGTCCGAATTGGGAACTGAAAGGAATAATTGATTTGGTTGCAGATAATGAAGACTTCCACAACTTTGAAGTAATCGAAAGAACAAATAACAATAAATTAATAAATGAATCCAAGATCCTGATTATAAACCATACCACGATGGGTTTAGAAGCCTTGTTTCTTGGTAAACCCACGATTTCAGTCTCGTATAAGGACTTGGATAAATCCAATCCTTACAGAGATGCTAGAAGAACTGTTCCAATAGTCTATAATAAAAAAAGTCTAGAAAAAGAGATAATAAAAATTATACATGGAAAGGTCACACCCAAGGAAAAGAGAGAAAAATACTTGAAAAAACACATCTTTAAATTAGACCATAAGGCATCATTAAGGGCTGAGGAATTTATAGAGAAGTTACTCTTAAAAAGATAGTACACAAATCTTTTTATACTCTTACCTTATAGCAAAACCATGGTCAATTTTGAGAAATTATTCAGAAATAAATCTATCCTAATAACCGGGGGGACTGGTTTTTTAGGGAGGGCACTAATAAGAGAAATATTAAAATATCACCCTCAGAGCATTCGTTTATTTAGTCGGGATGAAGTTAAACACCATAGGGTGAATCTTGAATTTGGATTTGATTTCCCCCATGGCAAGTTGAGACACTTCATTGGAGACGTTCGGGATTATGAAAGACTAAAAAAAGCCATGAGGGGTTGTGATATTGTGATTCATGCAGCAGCATTGAAAAGAATAGATATGATTGAGTATAATGTTGAAGAATCTATAAAAACAAACATATTAGGCAGTCTAAATGTTGTTAAAGCAGCATTAGATAACAGGGTAGAAAAAGTGGTATTTATTTCTACAGATAAGGCTTGTTCACCGGTTAATACTTATGGGGCCTGCAAATTTGTAAGTGAAAGGGTTTTTATTGAAAGTAATTTTAGTAAGGGAAAATCTAAAACTTCTCTCATTTGTGTGAGATATGGGAATGTGATTAATAGTACTGGTTCAGTGATTCCTTTTTTTGTGGAGAAAATAAAAAAAGGGGAAGAAGTTCCAATTACAGACGAAAGAATGACACGATTTTTAATCACAGAAAAACAAGCAGTCAAATTAATATTTAATGCATTGTTTTATGGGCAGGGCGGGGAAGTCTTTGTTCCGAGAATCCCGGCATTTAAAATTACAGATCTTGCTGATTATTTGGCCCAAAGATTGGGTAAGGAATGTAAAAAGAAATTTGTGGGAATAAGGCCGGGAGAGAAACTTCATGAATTAATGATCAATGAACTAGAATCACCAAGAACCTTAGAACTTGAAGATTTTTTTATTATTCAATCGCAAATTAAATGTTATCAACCGGATAAGAGGGTAAAATATCCAAAATCTGCAAAGAGAGTAAATCTAGAGGACTTTAACTCAATCAATTCTCTCCTTCAAGGTGAAGAATGCGGAGAGTATCTTGCAAGGATAATCAATATTTAAAATGAAAATCTTGATTACCGGTGCGGAGGGGCTGTTAGGATCAAATCTCTGCACCATGTGGGCAGATTCTCATGAGGTTTACGCAACATCAAGAGAGAAACCCTCCTTAAAAAATTGTATTTGTTTAAAATTAGATATAACAAAGCGAGAAGAATTTAAGAAAATAAAAGACATAGAGTTTGATTTAATTATAAACTGTGCCGCACTAACAAATTTAGATTATTGCGAAGAACATCCAGAAGAATGCGAAAAAGTAAATGCTCTGGGAGCAAAAAATGTAGCAATTTTCAGTCGAGAGAATAATAGCTATTTTGTTCATGTTTCTACTGATTCTTTATTTGACGGAACAAGGGGAGACTATGCAGAAGAAGATGAGACAAGACCTATTAATGTATATTCAAGATCTAAATTAAATGCTGAAAAGTGCGTTGAGGCAGAAGCAGGAGATTATGTAATAATAAGAACGACCATTTATGGATGGAATAAAAGGGATAAATTCAGTTTGGCAGAATGGATGTTAGATAAGTTAAGAAGAGGAGAAGAACTTCCAGCTTTTGAAGACATTTCTTTCTCTCCTATTTTAGTGAATAATCTCGGGGGTATAATGTTAAATTTATTTTATCTAAGATATCATGGACTGATAAATATTGGTTGTTCTAAAGGTTGTTCAAAGTTTGATTTTGCCAAAAAACTTGCAGAAGTGTTTGGTTTAGACCCGAGTCTAATAAAGAGGGATACTTCAACTTCTGTAACATTTAAGGCAGAGAGAGCAAAAATTCTCACGCTAGACACGAGCAGGGCAAAAAAACTTTTCCCTAAGAAACTGTTGGGTCTTGAAGAAGGGCTAAAACAATTTAAGGAACTAGAAGAAAAAGGATTTGTTAAGAAGTTGAAAGAAGATAGATTTTTAAAAACCCAATTCTCTGGAAAGTCTATGGAAATCACCATGGGCGACAAGAAGATCGGAGAAGAATATCCAACATACTTTATAGCAGATATAGCTGCAAATCACGATGGAGATTTAGAAAGAGCAAAACAACTCATAAAACTTGCTTTTGAGAGTGGAGCAGATGCAGTTAAATTTCAGCACCATAGAGTACAGCATTATGTAAGCAAAAAAGGGTTTGAAACATTAGGAAGCAAGATGTCTCATCAATCAAAATGGAAAAAATCAGTTTTTCAAGTGTACAAAGACGCAGAAGTTCCATTAGAATGGACAAGCGAATTAAAAAAATTTGCAGACAATCTTGGAATCCATCTTTTCACAACACCCTATGATCTTGGCATGGTGGACTTAATAGGCCCCCATGTTCTTGCATTTAAAATTGGTTCTGGCGATATAAACTGGCCAGATATGCATCTCAAGGTAGCTGAAAAGGGGAAACCAGTTTTCATCTCAACTGGAGCTTCTACCCTAGGAGAGGTACAAAAGGCTGTGGAAGCTATTACCTCTTTGAATAAGAATCTCGTTTTAATACAATGCAATACAAATTATACTGCTAATGATGAAAATTTTGATTACATTAATTTGAATGTTTTAAAAACTTATCGACAGATGTATCCTGATATAATTCTGGGGTTATCTGATCATACAAAAGGCCACGCAACAGTCCTTGGAGCCGTGGCTTTAGGCGCGAGGGTTATAGAAAAACATTTCACCGATGATATCACAAGAGAAGGCCCAGACCATCCATTTTCTATGGATCCAAAAACATGGAGGGAGATGGTTGATAGAACAAGAGAATTAGAAAGAGCCTTGGGAAGCACTATAAGAAAGGTTGAAGACAATGAAAAAGAAACGGTAGTTCTCCAAAGGAGATGTATCAGGGCGGGAAGGGAAATTAAAAAGGGCAAGAAAATTACCATAGAAGATATAGAATTTCAGAGACCTGCTCCAAGAGGAAGTTTAGAACCCTCTTTTAAAGAAATGGTTTTAGGGAAAAGAGCAAGGAGAAAAATTTTCAAGGAGGAGCAAATAACTTTTGCGAAAATCGGATGAAAGTCTTAGTAATCGCAGCCCACCCAGACGATGAGGTCTTAGGCTGTGGCGCTACAATTGCTAAACACACAAAAAAAGGAGACATCGTAGATGTTCTTATTTTGGGAGATGGTATTACTGCAAGATATGAAGAAAAAGATTTAAACCACCCAGAAGTTATCCAAAAAGTAGAGGAAATGAAGAATCATGCTGCAAATGCTTCAGAAGTTCTTGGTGTAAATAAGTTACAAATAGAAGGATTTTGTTGTGCCAGATTCGATAAAATTCCTTTAATTGATTTCGCAAAAATAATTGAACGAAAAATAAAAGAATTCAAGCCAGATAGACTTTATACCCACGGTCCAAATGATGTTAGTATAGACCATGGAATTGTTTATAGGGCCGTTCAAACAGCAACGCGACCGATGAGTGCAGATCCTGTTAAAGAAGTCTTTCTAATGGAAATCTTATCAGGAACAGAGTGGAACTTTTTAGAGGCATTTAGACCAGATTATTATGTTGAGGTTGCAGAGACAATACAATTAAAAGTTAATGCACTAAGAGAATACTCTAGTGAAAGAAGAGAGTTTCCTCATCCAAGGTCAGGGGAAGGTATCATAACACTCGCAAAAAAAAGAGGGTCTGAGGTGGGATTAAACTATGCAGAGGCATTTAAGGTTTTTAGATTGATAGATTAGAATGGAAAAAATTACTGGAATTGTTCTTTGTCACGGGGTTAATCCAGATGGAACCTTGACAAAGCAAACAAGGCAGAGGGTGGACGAGGGCATTAGGTTATACGTTTCTGGAGCAGTTGAAAGATTAATTCTGTCTGGAGGAAGAATCCTGGGCCATAACTTTTCTGTAGCTGAAAAAATGGAAGAGTATGCTTCCTCAAGGACAGACGGTGAGATAATCTTGGAAGATCTGTCCTTAGATACTGTTGGTCAATTGGTCTTCTTGAAAGAGGGAATCCTGGATCCAGAAGAAATAAATAGGGTACACTTTATTACTCATTTTTGGCATGCTCCAAAAGCAGAATTTATGGCCTATTCTATCCTTGACGATCAATATAAAATTGAAATCACTAGTCTTAGAATGCCTGGAGATGACAGTCTAAGAAGAAAGGACTTTGTTAAGATTTCAGACTTTGTTAATGGGTTCCATGCAAATAAACCAAAGAATGGTTCTCTTACAAAGCACTTAGTCGCAAGCCACCCATGGTATAATGGTCGTTATCCTTATAGGTCCTTTCAACCAGAATATTTTTTAGAGGGTGTAGAAAGATTAAAAAAACAAAATAAAAAGACACAAAATGAATAATCTGATAACAACAATAAAATCATGGAACATTCGAAATGCTGAAGCACTCAGGGAAAGGGATACAAAAAACGAATGGGAAATTATAACTGCTCCAGAAGATTTCACACCAGAAAGAGTAAAAGAAATTAATCCAAGATATATCTTTGTTCCCCACTGGTCTTGGATGATTCCTCAAGAGATATGGGGCAACTATGAAACTGTTGTTTTTCATCCAGCAGATCTTCCTAATGGTCGTGGAGGAACACCGATTCAAAACCAGATAGGGAGGGGAATCTATAAAACAAGACTTACAGCATTCAAAGCCACAGGGAAAATTGATGCTGGACCAGTTTACTGTCAAAGAGAGTTTGACATGTCAGAGGGAACTGTTGATGAAATCTTAACAAAAGCATCGAGAATTTATTTTGATGATATGATCTCTGAAATCGTAAGAGATCGCCCCACCCCAAAACCTCAGGTGGGAGAAGTCACCATATACAAAAGAAGAAAACCTCCCCAAAGTGAATTGACACCGCTAGACATAAGAAGCATAACACCGAGACAATTATATGATTTCATAAGAATGCTTGATGGGGAAGGTTACCCTAAAGCGTATGTTTCTTGTAAGGGAGGAAAAATAGAATTTTCCAACGCTTCTCTTGAAGGTGGCAGGGTTAGGACAGATCTCACCACCAAATTAGATGAATAAATATTTAAACGAAAATTAACTAATTACAAGATGGGAGAAAAAGAAAACATTGTCGCAATAATCCCCGCAAGAGGCGGGAGCAAGGGCATTCCAAGAAAAAACTTGAAGTTACTTAATAACAAACCCTTAATCGTATATGCTATAGAATCCGCACTAAAAACTAAGGGCATAAACCGGGTAATAGTCTCCACAGAAGATGAAGAGATAGCGAAGGTATCTAAGCAATATGGCGCTGAAGTCCCTTTTATGAGGCCGCTAGATTTGGCTGGAGATAAAGTTCTTACAGTTCCTGTTCTAAAAAATGCAGTAAAATGGCTAAGAGAAAATGAAAACTATGATATAGATATAGTTGTTTTGATGTATCCTACTTCACCATTACTAAAACCAGAAACAATAACTTCTGCTATTCAAAAAATTGAGGGCAATCCCGGAGTAGATTCTGTTCTGAGTTTAGTTAGAGATGATAAATACCATTGGAAAGAAACCAATGGAAGATTAGAAAGAGTACATCCAAAAAAGATAATGCGAAGACAAGATATGCAACCTTGCCTAAGAGAGAATGGGGCATTATATATTGTGCGGAGAAAAATACTCGAAGATCAAGATAGTTATGTCGGGGGAAAGATTGATTTTGTTTTAATGGGTGAAACAGAAACCTGGGACATAGATACCTTAGAAGATTGGGAGATGGTTGAGACTATAATTCTTAGAAAAGAGAAAGCAAGAAACACTGTACAGAATTAAGTTTTTTTAATCTTCCTATGAACAATAACCAATCCTCCGAGAAGAACCATCTTACTCAAAATCGTTGCCGCTGCCGCTCCAAAAACCGCATAAATTTGACCAAGATTTAAAAACCAGGTAATAAAAAAATAATTCAGAACTATATTTAAAATAGTTCCACTAATTAAAAGTTTAGCAGTAATCTTAGTCTTCCCACTTGAATTTAAATAAGATGAATAGATATCAATAAATGGCGAGATTAATAAAATTAAAGAAAGAACTCTTAAAACCTGAACAGCAGGCATATATTCTGGCCCAAATATGAAGTAGACTAAGTAAGGTGCTAGAATGAGAATAGCTATTAATGTTGCTAGGGACAGAAGGAAGGTAACTAGGAGTGATTTTTTTAGACCAATTTCTAGTCTTTTCCCACTTAACCTACTAAAGATGGGGAAAAGCACTATTGAAAAAGACACTAGGGGGAGTGAGGCTCCTAAGAGACTAAAAGCAGTTCTGTAAAAAGCTATAAAATCTGACTGAACAAATCTCCCAAGCATAATTGTGTCTATATTGCTGAAAAAAACGCCGGATAAAACAAGTGTGGACAGAGGCAATAAATATTTCATTACTTCTTTTTTTTCTGAGGGTTTAAGGTCTAATGTTTTACTTTTTAAGAAACCTATTCTTTTTCTAGACACACAGTGAATATAGGCCACTATTATCGCATGTGCTATGGCAACAAATAAAAGAGTCCAGGCTAAGTTTGCACCTACAGAAAGATTCATTTTTAAGATTATGAAAAGCCCCCCACCAACCACCGCTAGCCTCGATAGTTGGAATAATACCTCCCCAGTTAAGAGTGGTTTGAGGTCATTTTTTGCTCTGAAAAGCGAAGAGAGAAATCCATTCATACTAGAAAAGAATAAGTAAGCTGCACCAATAATTAATGCCCCTAATAAAGGTTTGTTGTAATAATTTTCTGAAATAATCTTTGCAAGCGAAACTAATAGGACCACTGCAATAATAGATAATAGGAACTTTATTTTGAATAAATACCAGAAGTAACTTTTTGCTTTTTTCTTATTACGTTTTCCCAACTTAGATGAAATAAATCTTACAACAGCACTACTTATACCAAGGTTTGAAAATACTAAAAAAATTGACAATGTAGATAAAACTAGGGAATATAAACCAAAAAGTTCAGGCATTAGCATTCTCGCAATAATTATTGTGAAAATCAATGTTCCTATCTGTGAAATGATCGTTGTGCCAAATTGATAAATAGAATTTTTAACAGCTAAACCAGTATATCCAGAAAAATCCCTCTTCAAAATCCTACGTGTGATTCCGGCAGCTTCCTCTTTTAAGATTTTAATCATGAAAAACTTAGTAAAAGACCCTTTTTATTTCTTATCAATATCTAGCATAGTTTCAGAAAAATCTTAATCATCCCATCAGAAGTGTCAATAAATTCAGAACCCCCCCCCACCCCACCAGAGCATTGCCCATTAAAAAACTTTACCAATCTCTGCCTTGTTTCTTGTTCTGAATCTTCCCAAACAATCTCAACCTCATAAGCAGAAATCGTAGCATCAGACGCACTCAAGTCCTCCATCATCTCAGAAAGAGTAGAATTTAGATACTCGCACGATTTTTGATTAAGATTCTTGCAATCCCGGTTTTCATAACAACTTCTAATCAACTCCCTGACCGTTTCATAATAAGGCTCAGAAACAACACAATTTGTCTTTTGCTTCAAAACACTAGTCAAAAGATTTTGTACATTACTGCTTTTTGTTTCTCTAACAGGATTCCGAATTTGAATCACAAGAAATATCATCAAAGCCACAACAACAATTATAACAATCAGAGCAAACCCAATCATCTCTTGCTGAGCTTTCTTACCCCTTTTTTTTAACATCTTATTTTTTTATCTCTTCAGTCAAAGCAGACCCATGTGTAAAAGAATTCAATTTGTCATAAAAATCCATTACAAGCCCTGCAGGAATTTCTGCATTAACAATTAAATCTCCGTTGCTGAGCCATTCTTCAGATTTTTTAAACTCTGCAACAGCACCATATGCCTTCCCAGTATGCATCGCAGGAATTGTAATTTTTATTGATTTTGTCTCCACCTTTATTGGAATAATTCTCTGGATTTGCTCAAGAATCTCAGTTATCTGGCTTTCTATGGGTTTATTTTTCACATTAACCTGCGCTTCTTTTAATACAGTCATAATTCTGTCAGCAGTATAAGGTCTTCCATCTGGATTAACAGCATTTTTAACTAAAAAATCAATAATCTGTTTGTACTTTTGGTTTTGCTGTTTATGTAAATATTCTGTTGGCATAACAAGTTCACCAGATTTGATTATTTTCCCAGCAACCTCTAAAACATCAGCACTGCCAAATTCAACCTCTAAAACATCAGCACTAGCATGTTCTCCAGATTTAATATTATGAAAAATAGCCTCTGTCAAAACAGCAGAATTAATATTTGCACCCGCCTCCCCCTGCTTAAATTTTAATGCCTCATCTAAATCGACTAAGATCTCAAAAGTTTTCCCTGTTTTTTTTATTCTCGCTGTTGTTTGCATTTTGTTAAAAGAAAAACCAAGTTTATTAAGTTTATTGTGCAGAAGTTCCCGGAGTCTTTAGGCAAGCCTCTTCTACACTTACAAAGTTCCAGAACATTAACTCTCTTGTAATGGCCCCCCTTGCCGTTGCATCTGATCTTCCCCCAACATTTTTCACCACATAACTATTCCTAAGAAGACTGCATTTCATTGAGTATTGATACTCCTTGCTTCCCTCCCAAATTTCTGGAAAAATTCTTGCAAATTGTCTTTTTTGTTTTCTATCTATAAATCCATAAAGAGTTAATCGTGTTCCAGGTTCAAGATTCCCGAGAGCATCAAGTAATTCAGTTGTCAATCCTCCAGGATACTTCCTCAAATCGTTCCCCATTTTAATAATCTTTTCCAGTTTGCCTCACTAATCTCTTGGTTTTATCAACAATACACACGTCAAACCTATCTTTATCAAAATTTTCTTCTTGAACTTCTCTGAATATCTCAAAAGCTAATTTTGTTGCTTCTGCGAGATTCATCTCGAGATTGTATTTTTTCCTCAGCAATTCCTTTATTTTTTCATCATCTTCACCAATAGCCATCGCCTTGTATTCTAAATAATTTCCAGAAACATCTGTTGCATATAATTTTGGCTTGTCATTAAAACCCGCAATCATCAAAGCCACACCAAAAGGTCTACCCCCACCATATTGTGTAAATTGTTGTTCAATATCTGCGATTTCCTTTACAATTAACTCTACACTTGGCTCAGAATCATAAGTCACCCGATGTTGTTGAGCAATTACCCTTGCTTTGTCAATTAAAACTCTTGCATCAGAGATAATTCCAGCAGCAACAGCAATTATATGCTCATCAATCTCATTAATCTTATTTGCAGAATTCTCAACAACCAACTTGTCTTTTTGTCTTCTATCTGATACAATCACAACACCTTCTTTACAGACAATTCCAATAGAAGCACTTCCAAGCCTTATTGTCTTTTCTGCATATTCAACTTGTAAAATATGTCCATCTGGAGCAAACATTGTCGCTGCCCGGTCATATCCCATCTGTTGGTGTTGTATGTCTTCCATTTTTATCCCTTATTTTTATTTAAAATAGAATGGCTCAAAATCTTCAATTTTGTTGTCTTCCATAATATTCTTCCTTAATTTGTTCACATAAATTTCCGGTTATTACTGCTTATAAGTTTTGTTATACTGGTTTTTAAGCCTTTACCCCCTAAAAATTTATAAATAAAAAACTCTTTGAAAAGGGATGAGAAAAACCAGAAGAAATTTAGGGAGAATTCTTGCTCTAGCAATAGTATTAACACCCGGATGTACTATGAGACAGAAAGAGGCTATGTCCCTTCAAGATAGATACCAGGTTTTGACGAAATCGGGGGAGTCAAGGCTAAGATTAAGCAATTCAGAAGAATTATTTGGAGACCAGAAAATAGAAGTTTACGAAAGTGGTAGAAAAATAGGCGAATTCAATCCAACAAACTCAATGATAGATCTCCCATATTTTCCTGGAAAAAGGAAGTTTAGATTTCGTTCTAGGAATCGCTCTTCAGCCACATTAAGGATATTTTTACCAGAACCACAAAAAATTAAAAATGGAGACTATATTGGTCTTGTTGAATATTGGAAAGATTAACTAAGCCCCTTCAAAGTCCCAGAAACCTTCTCAATTTTAATTGCAGAAAAACTTAAAGCAGTCCGAACTTTTTCTAATTCTTCTCTAAGACAACTTGCAACAATGTTTCCTTTTTGTTTTTTTACTAACATGTAAGCAGACTTAGCCATCCCCAACACCCCCAGATAATCCAAGACTGCCTTTTCTATTTTCTTCTCGTCTGTGATACTAACTAAAAAATATCTTCTTTTATCTCTTGCTGAAGGTTTCAGTTTTAATTTTTTCATTTTTCTTAGAAACTTTAGTTTTTTCTGGTTTATATCTTTTTACACTTTTGTAAATGAGGAAAATGATTATCAAAACCACAATTCCAAGAACAAAGAATACACCAGGCTCATCTTTAAAATATTGTTGTAAATTAATAACTTGCCCTGTTGTTCTCGTTGTTGTTGTTTTTTCTCCAGTTGTGTCAAAAGTTATTTCACTTTCATTAGGTTTTTCAATTTCTTCTTGAATTACTTCTACTGGTTCTTCTTCGATTATTGTTTTTGGTTTTATAGTAGCACCACCGCCACCCCCGCCCCCAGAACCCCCACTACTTTCTTCAGAACTAACAACAGGGGTTTCTCTACTTGTCTCTGTCTGTGTTTCAACAAAAATTTCCAAAGACAATGGAGAGGTTTCATAATAATTTCCAGCTAAATCAAAGCAACCAATCTCCCAGGAATAATTTCCATTTTCAAAAGCATAAGAAATTTCATTCTCACCATTTCCAGAATATTGAGACAAAACAGAAGTATTGTCAATCACCAGGGAACAATTATCAATTAAACTTTCATTTTCATTCACAGAATAAAGAAAGCTTATATTCAAACTGGAATTTTCTACTCTGTTTTCTTCTGGATAAATTAAAGAGACAAAAGGGCTGGAATTGTCATAATAAAAAATATACTCTCCACTTGTAACATTTTCTCCTAGATTATTTTCTCCGACACAATACCAGAAATATTCTCCTTGTTGTTCAAAACTAAATTCAAATCCAGTTTCATTTTCCAATCCAGAGATATTTTTTTCTTCTGAATAAACCAAACCAGTTTCATTTTCCAAATAAAATCCAAGACTGCTTAGTGCTTTATCATCACTCAAATTACATGTAAAATTAACAATATTTTTATTACTAGCAGAATTGTTTTCAGGAGAAATAACATTCAAAAAAAGTTCTTGTTCAGGCAAAAGACTATTAATTGTACTGTGTATATTTATTCGAGAATATTCTGCCTGATTCTCTGTTATCTTCTTTCCATTATCAAAAAATAAAGTTTCTATTTCTTTGTTATCTAAACTTTCTTCAATCAAACCAAAATATTGTTGAAGAATTACGATGCTTCCTGCAGCAACAGGAGCAGACATGGAGGTTCCACTTAAGACCTTGTAGTTTCCATCAACCCAGGAAGAATTAACAGAACTTCCAGGAGCAAAAAGTTTCACCAGCGAGTTTCTATTTGTATAAGAAGCAATATTATCTAACTTGTCTGTAGCTCCGACTGCAATCGCATTGTCAATACAAGCAGGAGCAGAAATTCCAGTTGTTGAACCAGAATTCCCAGAAGAAATAGTTACAATAACCCCCGAATCAACAGCATTATTTATAGAGTCTGTAATGGTTGGAAATGAGCCATCACAAGAACTTTCATAAACAAAACTTGTCCCCAGACTTAGTGTTATAACAGAAATCCCATACTCTTCAGAGTTTTCAACACACCAATCAATGCCTGAAATTAAGTCACTTGAAGTAGCACCAGAACTTTCTCCTTCTGGGAAAATTTTCACACCAATCAAATTTGCTTCTGGCGCAATTCCTTTAACCTTGCCATTTGCAGCAACAATTCCTGCAACATGCGTCCCATGTCCATTTAAATCTATAACAGAACAATCTTCAACACAATCTTGACTAACACAATCAATGTTGCAGGTCATGTTTTTTCCAATTAAGTCTTGATGTTCAAAATTAATCCCTGTATCAATAATACATGCGGTTTTCCCAAGACCAGTTAAATTTTCACCAGATTCTTGGATTAAATTTACCGAAGACGAATTGACAATTTCGACAACATCAGTAAGATGCAAAGAAAAAATTTCTTCTTTTTCAAAGTCTACATTTTTATCAATAATTTTTTCAAAATCTTCTCTTGTAATCTCAACAGAAATCGCCTCACTAGATTTTAATTCATGCACAACTTTTTCTTCACCGATTTCTTGGATAACTTCATCTAATTCTCCTGTTTTCCCAACAGAAAGAAGGGCTTCTCTTTCTTTTACAATAACCTTCACATTTTCCTGGTCTTCAAATTCTTTTAATACATCAATCTTCTCTTTAATGTGCCCGGAGTCTTCATAAATTGCAAATCCAGTTAAACCAAAAGAAAGATTATAGCTTACACTCACAGAGTACATTAGCAAGAACATTCCAATCACAATTAATGAAACAATAACCAAACCCTTTTGCATAATTTAATTTAGAGAGTGAAGTTTTAAAAACTATCTATCCTATTTATTAAAGAGGTTAAAAGAGATGTTAAATTTACATACTATTGGTGGCTATTCTGAGGTCGGAAAAAATATGACAGCCATAGAGTTAGATGAAGATGCATTTGTTCTTGACCAGGGATTCTTCTTGCCAGCAATTGTTGCGATGCAAGAAAGAGATAGAGACGAATATAGTCATACTGAAAAAAAATTAAGGCAAATACAAGCAATTCCAGATGACTTAGTAATAGATAAATTTAGGCATAAGGTGCGGGCACAACTAATCGGTCACGCCCATTTAGACCACGTCGGAGCAGTACCATTTATTTCAGACAGATACAATGCTCCCATTTATGGTACACCATTTACAATGGCAGTTCTAGATTCTTTATTAAAAGACAATGATTCTTTTTTAAGAAACAAAGTCAAATCAGTCCAGCCAAATAGTTCTCTTCAAATAAAAGGAAAGAATAAATCTTATAGGGTTGAATTTATCAACATCACCCACTCCACCCCCCAAACAGCAATGATCGTGGTGCACACACCAAAGGGCGCAGTTGTTTATGCAAATGACTTCAAGCTAGACGACAACCCAATTCTAGGATTAAAACCAAACTATGAAAGATTGAGACAGATTGCAAAGGAAGGGGTTCACGCCTTAGTTGTAGACTCACTTTATTCTGGAACAGATAGAAAAACACCTTCGGAAAAGATAGCAAGACATTTATTAGAAGAGGTTTTATTTACAATAGACAATAAACATTCTGGAATTGTCGTCACAACCTTTTCTTCACATATTGCAAGATTAAAATCAATTGTAGAGTTTGGGAAAAAATTAAATCGTGAGGTGGTGTTTGTCGGAAGAAGTCTAAATAAATATTCTTCAGCTGCAAAAAGTGTTGGTATTGCTCCATTTTTAAACTCTGCAAAAATCTCTACATATAGAAGGCAAGTTGAGAAAACACTTCAAAAAGTAAATAAAAACAGAAAAAATTATTTATTAGTTTGCACAGGTCATCAGGGAGAACCAGGTTCTGTTTTAGAGAGAATATCAAGAAACAACATGGCATTCAAGGTAAATAAGGACGACAATATTGTTTTTTCTTCGTCTGTAATTCCATCAGAAATAAATAAGGAAAACTTTTCAAAGATGGAAGAAAAGCTGAGAAAGAGAAAAGCACGTTTATTTAGAGATGTTCATGTTTCCGGCCATGCAGGTCGTGAAGATTTAAGAGATATTTTAAGAATTCTTAATCCAAGAAATGTGATTCCGAGTCATGGGGGGATAGATAAAACAGGGCCAATGGCAGATTTATGTAGGGAGATGGGGTTTGGAAAAAATCAGATTCATTTAATGAAAAACAGACAGGTTTTAAAATTGTAAATTATTAAATAAGACATGGAAAACGAATTAGTTGGCGCAATCAAAAATGCTCTCGAGCGAGGACAAGAAATAAATTCTATTAAGAGGTCTCTATTAAATGCAGGTTATAATCAACAAGAAGTGGATCAAGCAGCACAGCAATCAGTAGGTTCTCAGCCCAATGTTCAAATGCAAACCCCGCCCCCTGCCCAGGAACCAAAGGAACCAACCCCCCAACCACCCCAAATAAACCAAAAAAATATCCCGAATTCTCGTAGGGAGAATCCAAAACCAGAAGAAAAAAGAACTTTTGCAGAATATGAAGAAAAATCAGAAGAAGAACAGAAAAAACCAAAGAGAAAAGCATTGAAAATCATCTTAATCGTTTTTGGAGTTTTAGTCGGTCTAATAATTTTAGCAATCCTTGGGTTAAGCTTGTATAACCTGTTTACATAAAATGTTATATCAACCAGCAGAAGATTCTTTTTTCTTTTCAGAATTTTTAAAAAAAGAATTAAAAAAATTAAAAAATAGAAATCTAAAATTTTTAGATATAGGAACAGGCTCTGGGATTTTAGCAGAAACAGCTTCTAGTTTCATTAAAAAAGAAAATATTTTTACAGTAGATATAAATCTAGAAGCTGTAAAACTTCTTAAACAGAAAGGATTCAAATCAATAAAGTCTGATTTATTTTCAAATGTAGTAGGAAAATTCGACATAATCGTTTTCAATGCACCTTATCTTCCAAAAGATAAACGAGAACCAAAAAATTCACAAAGAGAAACAACTGGGGGAACACAGGGCGATGAAATTTCTCTGAAATTTCTAGAACAAGCCAGATTACATTTAAATAAAAAAGGAAAAATCTTTCTTTTAGTCTCTATCTTAACTCCGCAGGATAAACTAAAAAAGTTTAAACCGGAGATTGTTGCAAGAAAGAAGATTTTTTTTGAAGAGTTAATTATTTTGGCAGTTCATTTATAGACCTTGGTTCTTTGTTTCTAAAAAGGATTGCTATTGCGATAGGCAGTGATAAGCTTAATGCGATAATCACATAGCCAATAGTTTCTCTTGGGAGTGTTATGAGTGCTATTTCAAGTGCATAACCTCCAAAAACATATAGGATGAAGTAGAACAATATCTGAGAAAAGAAATCTGCCTTTTTGCTTTGGGTTTCTCTAACGATCTTTTTTAGGTATGTTGCAATCATAAATCCTGTTGCGAGAATTATTAGGGAAGCTATGAAGGCGGGGATTGTTACAAGCGCGGCTCCGAAGAGATTAGTTAGAATTGCCATTTTTAAATTTTGCAATGCAAGTTCTAAAAAGAGGATATAAATTCCCCACCTAATAACAACTATTGTTAGGTCCACAAAGCCAGGATTCATATGCTTTTGCAAATCAAATTTTAGAAAAGTTTTTTTCAATATAAAACTAACAGCCTTTCCAACAATAATCCCCGCAATTAAAATAAACAATGCAAAAAAACCATTAATTAGGATGCTGTTTAAATTAAAATTAGGAGCTACACCCCGCCTTATTTGCTCAAGAGTGTTGATAGGTTCATTTCCTGCAGGAAAAAGGGCGCTCAAGTTTTCAACCATCTTTTCTAATTTTTTTAGCATGCAAGCTTTTTAAGTGTTGGGTCTTGGATGGAAGTGTAGATTTGTCTGATCTAACCTTGAAATATTCTCCACCAATAAATTTTTTGAATATATAATCCGTGGCAATCTTCATTTTTTCAGAAACTTTTGATTTTTGATTTTCATGTTGTCTATACAAATAAAATGAATCATCCATCTCTTTTATCTTAAATCCTGCTCCGACGAGTTGATACCATAGATCATAATCTTCTATATTTCTCAGATTTTCATCAAATCTAATTCCAGAATCAAAAACTCTCCTCCTAATTAGTACAGAACATCCAGCAATCCATTCCTCGGTCAAAAAAATCGGATTGACTTTCTTCTCATAATCTTTTCTTTTAAGTTCTTCAATACCTTCTTTAGCACTTTTTTTCATTCTTTCTAATAAATTCTTTGGAGCAACCATCAGGGGGGTTCTTCCTTCTCTAGAACCGGCATAATTCGCAGTTCCATAAACCATATCCACCTCGGGGTTCTTTTCCATAAACTTAACCTGCTTTTCAGTTTTATCCAGGATGTAAATATCATCAGAATCTAAAAAAGAAACAAACTCTCCATTCATAATCTTCAAGCCTTCGTTAAGAGCCCCCGCCCGACCCCTATTTCTTTCAAGATCAACAAAAATAATCTTACTATTCGGCAAGAAACTTTCTATCTCTTTCTTGGTATTATCTGTCGATTTATCATTCACGACAATCAATTCAAAATCCTGGAAGGTTTGTTCCAAAACAGAATTAATGGCTTCTGAGATGTAATCCTCAGTGTTATAGGCTGGGATGATTATTGAAACTTTTGGATTCGGTAATCCCATATTTATCCTCCCCCTTCTTTAGTTTTCCACAGATTTTTTTGTAAACCAAGAGAACTTTCTGGCTAACCACGGGCCAATCAAAATCTTTAACTCTTTGAATCCCTCTTCGGGAGTATCTTTCTCTAAGGCGATAATCTTTTAGTAATTTCAAAATGGCTTCTGAGAAACTTTCTTCATCTAAAGGGCAGACAATTCCAGCATTTCCAACAACCTCTGGCAAACCACCCCTATCTGAGACAATTGGTAGTTTTCCGCAAGCCATAGATTCTAGTGCAGTCATTCCAAAAGCCTCATATTTTGAGGGCTGTATAGAAATCGTTGCTTCTGAAATTAGATCTTTTATTTCTTGCCTACTCTTAATTTTCTTGTGCCAGATAATTCTTTTTGGATATTCTGAGATTAAGAATTCTATCTTTGACTTTATTTTATCCATCCCAGCAATGGTGGGATCATAGGGTGCAAGAATCTCAAAGGTTACAGAATCATTCTTTTCAAATACCCTTCGGATAATTCCAGGTAAATATTCAATCCCCTTTTCCATACTAAATCTCCCAAGAAATAAAACCATTTTATCACGGCCTTTCTTCTGAGAAGGATTAAAAAGATTTAGGTCAACACCATTTGGGACAACATAAAATCTTTTCTCCTTTACATTATAATTTTTTTCTGTTTCTTCTTTTAAGTTTTTAGTTACACTAATTAAAGCATCAGCATTATTAATCGTGCTCTCTATCCATTTTACTATGTTAAAATACTTCTTTTCTTCTTGAGCTAAAAAGCTAATTCTGTTTTTTTCTAGAGAGTGGAATGTATGAATCCATTTTATCC